>NZ_SFBV01000322.1:0-33674 GCF_007095585.1 Microcystis sp. M_OC_Ca_00000000_C217Col | reverse complement strand
TTAATGAGAGTTTATCTCAATAATTTGGTATCAGAGCTATCAGATTTTTAGGGCTAATTGTGCATCTGCTGGGCAAACAAATTAGCCTGTAATTCAGAGCCGGCAATCGTTTTGACGATTTAGATAAAATTTTCAATGTGACACTTTAGGGTGCGGAATGTGGGTTGGAATATTCTGGCGGAAGATCGATCGCAAGCACTTGAAATCTGTTCTAACAATAGTTACACTTCTTTAGAATAGATACACTTTTCAAGGGATAATGTAGGTCGGCTAACTCTTGCACTTAACCGTCGAGATTGTTGGGCTTATATTTGACCCTGAATATAAAAAGCGTCTAAGTGGACACTAAATTGTCAATAGGAGGAGCGTAGTCAATGGGACTACCTTGGTATCGAGTACACACAGTCGTTCTCAACGACCCGGGCCGTTTAATTTCCGTTCACCTGATGCACACCGCACTGGTAGCGGGTTGGGCTGGCTCCATGGCCCTCTATGAGCTTGCTATTTTTGACCCCAGTGACCCCGTATTAAACCCGATGTGGCGGCAAGGAATGTTCGTGCTGCCCTTCATGGCCCGTTTAGGTGTCACCGGTTCTTGGGGTGGCTGGAGCGTCACCGGCGAAACTGGTGTTGACCCCGGTTTCTGGTCTTTTGAAGGCGTTGCCGCCGCTCATATCGTTTTATCCGGTCTGCTATTCCTAGCGGCGGTTTGGCACTGGGTTTTCTGGGATTTAGAATTATTCGTCGATCCCCGCACGGGCGAATCTGCCCTCGATTTGCCGAAAATGTTCGGTATTCACCTGTTCTTATCCGGTTTACTTTGCTTTGGTTTCGGTGCTTTCCATCAAACAGGCCTTTGGGGTCCCGGGATGTGGGTTTCCGATGCCTACGGTTTAACCGGTCATGTGCAGCCCGTAGCTCCCGAATGGGGACCTGCTGGTTTTAACCCCTTTAACCCCGGGGGTGTGGTAGCTCACCACATTGCTGCGGGTATCGTCGGGATTATCGCCGGTTTATTCCATTTAACCGTTCGTCCCCCCGAAAGACTCTATAAAGCCCTGAGAATGGGTAATATCGAAACGGTGCTTTCTAGCAGTATCGCCGCCGTTTTCTTTGCGGCTTTCGTCGTGGCTGGAACCATGTGGTACGGTAATGCTACCACGCCGATCGAACTCTTTGGCCCGACCCGTTACCAATGGGATAAGGGCTATTTCCAAGAAGAAATTGAGCGTCGCGTCGAGGCCAGCATCGCCAATGGGGCCACCATCGCCGAAGCTTACCAAGCAATCCCCGAAAAACTGGCTTTCTATGATTATGTCGGTAATAGCCCCGCTAAAGGTGGTTTATTCCGTACTGGTGCCATGGATAGCGGTGACGGTATCGCTAAATCTTGGTTAGGACACCCTGTGTTCAAAGATGGCGAAGGTCGCGTCCTGAGCGTGCGTCGGATGCCTAACTTCTTTGAAACCTTCCCCGTTGTCCTGACTGACTCGGAAGGTATCGTTCGCGCTGATATTCCTTTCCGTCGTGCGGAATCGAAACTGAGTATCGAACAAAGTGGTGTTACCGTTTCTTTCTACGGTGGCGCTCTCGATGGTCAGGTCTTCAGCGATCCTGCTGATGTGAAGAAATTTGCCCGTAAAGCGCAACTCGGTGAAGCTTTCGAGTTTGACACCGAAACCCTGAAGTCTGACGGGGTATTCCGCACTTCTCCGAGGGGTTGGTTTACTTTCGGTCATGCTGTCTTTGCTTTACTATTCTTCTTCGGTCACATCTGGCACGGTTCTCGTACCATCTACCGCGACGTATTCGCCGGGGTCGATCCGGATCTGGAAGAACAAGTGGAATTCGGTTTATTCCAAAAATTGGGTGATCTTAGCACTCGTAAACAAGAAGTTTAGTTTTAGCTAAATCATCTATATAACTAAAGGAGTCAAGTCTTTGACTCCTTTTTTTTGTTGATTATTAGTTCTCCTGCAAACGTGAGACTAAATCCTGTTTAAAAGGTATAGGAAAGTGGGGTGTAGGGTGTGGGTTTTTAAAGTTCGATCGAGCTTTACTTTAAACCGAATAGTGAAAAAACCGCTAGTTATTTCTATAACTAACGGTTTTTTGCCCGGGGAAATTACCCGTATATGGAATTACATAGAGGAACCTAAACCGGCGTAAGCTCCGTAGAAGAAAAGACCAACCACGGCGATAACGCCTAGACCGGCGATGGTGGCGACTAACCACAAAGGAATACGACCTTCTGCGAACATGAATAACACCTCCTAATTGCGATGAGAATAAATCGGGACTAATTAGTTAAAGAAATAGCTGGAAAATAAAATTCCCAAGACAGCAACTAGGAGTAAACCTAGGTAAAGAGAAGTACGATTTAACTCGACGGCTTGCCGATTCGGATTAGGTGTTCTTTCCATAATTGTTCTCCTAGCGTTGAATAAACTGCATTGCCGCAATTGCACCGATAAAGAAGACAGTGGGAACCGCTAAGGTATGAACTGCCAACCAGCGAACGGTGAAAATGGGGTAAGAAATGGGTTGATTGGGATTACCACTAGCCATTGTTTTTATCCTTAATTAAAGTAAACTACTGATTAAACTGCTCGATTTGATTTTTGGCCTCAAAGCGATCATTAATGATCGGTAATTCTTGACGCTCTTGAGTGTAATACTCATCGGGACGGGGAGTGCCAAAAACATCGTAAGCTAAACCGGTACTCACGAATAACCAACCTGCGATAAACAGCATGGGGATGGTGATGCTATGGATAATCCAGTAACGAATACTGGTAACGATATCGCCAAAAGGACGTTCGCCGGTACTACCTGACATGGACGGTTCTCCTCGGAATGATAGGACTTGAAAAATTCAATCTCTATAATAGAGACTTTCTTGACCCTGAGACAAGTTTTAGGCCGGTTCGCTCGGGGGATTATATTTCAGTAAAACCCCATTTTGTCCCAAGACAAAACCCTTGTCGGAATTGATAAAAACAATTCGATAGAGATTGGAGGGGACACTTTCCACGGCGCGATCTTTTTGCCAAGATTGGCCGTTGTCATCACTGACCAACAGATTGCCGCTACCACCAGCGACCCAAATTTCTTCGGGAGTGCGGTAGTTGAGGTCCAAAAGTCCCCAACTGGTGGAAAACTCGGGGAATACCTTATCTTCCCATGTATCGAGATCATTGGGGCTAGTAAATTGTAGTTGACCACCCCGGGCTAGGGCCCACAGTTCCCCATTTTCACCATAACCGACTTTTTGTAAGCGGCGGGAGGAAAGACGATTGTGGGGTTGCCATTCTGTTGACCCCGGTTCCCAGGTGGAATAAAAGTTACCGCGTGCGGAAACGGCCACGTATTTACCATCATGGGAACGAACAATTGTCCGGGCCACACCCACAGCACCTTCCACTAAAGCTTGCCAAGTTTTGCCCCCGTCTTTGGTGCGGTAGATAGCGCCTAAATCCGTGACCATTTCGGCGGTTTTGTCGTTAAGGGCGATAATTCCGTAGGGGGAACCGGGTAATTTTTCACTTAAGGGGATACGGGACCAGCTGCTGCCCCCGTCTTCGCTATGGAGAAGAATTGAGGGTTTACCGACAATCCAACCCTCTTGGTCGTGGAAACTGACGGCGCTAAAGCTAACTTTTTCTTCGCCAAGGTTGAGGACTTTTTGCTGCCAGCTGTCCCCCCCATCGGTGGTTTCAAAGAGGGTAGATTTGGTTCCCACTAACCAACCGTGCTGCAGGTCGTCGGTAAAGGCGATATCGGCAAAAGTGGAGTCAGTGTCGAGGGTGAGGATTTGCCAAGGACTACTGCTCAGGGATGGCACACTACTACAGCTAAAGCAGAAAAAGGCTACAGCTAGAACTATTACGAATTGTTTCAGTTTTCTCATCAATGGTTCAGAGGTATTGGTCAAGGAATCGGGACGGATTAGGGTTTGTACCCGATGGGTTACAGGCTCATAAGAGCCGTTGGATTAAAGATAATGAGTGCTTGAGTTAGTTTAAACCATATAAACTAATAAAGAAAACAAATCCTAGCGCTAAAGCCCCGAAAATCAAAATATTTTTTTGTGACGGAGTCAGACGGTTAACTCCAAAACCATAGCTAAGATTTTCTTGGAATCCCGAAGGAGCATCTTTGGCTCCGATGTTGATAAATTGGGAACGACGCACACCACACACGGGACAGCGCCACGTTTCTGGCAATTCCTCGAAGGGGGTTCCAGCGGGAGTGTTGGTTTTACTATCTCCCTTGCTGGGGTCGTAAACGTAGCCGCAGGAGCGACATTCGTAGTTGGCAGGGGCCTGGTCGGCTAGGGTTAGTTCTGGTGGGCGATCGCTCATAACTAAGATTAAAGGAATTTTCAACACTCTGTTACAAATTATCCTTGAAAATTGACCCCTCTCACGGCCAACCCCTGACAGAATACCAAGTTTTCAAGTCTTAAAAGGATTAGCGAGGCAGCATATCGGCTTTAAAAAAAGTAAGATTAATCTATTAGGGCTTAAATGTCTATTAAAACTTTATTAAGTTGATATTTGGGCTATTTACCCTGATTTTGGTAGTCAAATTTATTCCGAGAAATTGAGAAATTTCAGGCAGGGAAGAAATTAGGGGTCTGATTTCTCACCTCTAACCGATTATTCTTGACCAAATTGACTAAATCCCCGGCTTAATTTCTTCTTAGAGGCGAGAGTGAAGCTAAATTACTTGTCTTCATATTGAATAAATTTAATCACTTTTAGCGATCGCTTTTATATTTTGGCATAAATGGGCTGCTTCCTCGCCGTTCCCGAAAACGAAAACTTCGCAGCTCACAATTAAGATAACTGCTATCAACCTTATATTATAGGTATATCATCAACCTTACCTATCCCTTAAAAAGAGAGTAAAAATTATGTTCAACCAGCTTGATTGGAATCCTGCCTATTCAATTGAAACCCTAGAACCAAATACGGTATTTTTTCTATCTGAGCGAGAATCAATCTGTTTTCAAGAGCCGCTTTATTATCGTTTAGTAAGATTAATCGATGGTCAACGTAATCTTGATGAAATTATTGATATTCTTCAGTTAGAACTGTTACAAAATCAAGAAATCAATCCTAGTAATACTAATTCGTTCGCAGTTATTATTAATTATAGTCTGGCAATTCAAAAAGCAATTTTTCAGTTATATAAACGAGGGTTTTTGTTAGAAAAAAAAGAATTATTACCGTCTAATTTAGCAATTTTATGCCATCATCTTCAGGTTTCTCAAGACCAAGCTTTTGAACGATTACAATCTCTGAAGGTTACGGTTAAAAGCCTAGGCTCAATTCCCCAGCAAGATTTGATCAATATTTTAAATTCCTTGCAAATTCAAGTCGCAGATGAAGGGGATTTAACCATTATTTTAACCGATAATTATCTTCATCCTGATTTAGATAGTATTAATCAACAAGCTTTAGTCTCGCAAAAGCCTTGGTTATTAGTTAATCCCCTGGGAAATCTAGCATGGATTGGTCCCTTATTTGATCCCGATAAAACTGGTTGTTGGCATTGTTTGGCTCAACGATTACGAGATAATCGTCCCGTGGAGGAATTTATCATTAGACAGAGAGACAATAAGATTTCTTTAATTTCTCCTTTAGGGTTTTCTTCAGCGACAATACAGACGGTTTTAAATCTGACGGCTATGGAGGTTTTTAAGTGGATTATTCAAGGTAAAAATCAACGTTTAGAAGGAATGCTAATGACTTATGATACTTTAAATTTACAATTTCAAGAGCATATTTTAGTTAAACGTCCGAACTGTCCTAGTTGTGGATATTCTCTAAATAAAACACCTTTACCCGTGGTTTTGGGACATCGTAAAAAGGCTTTTACCAGTGATGGGGGACATCGTTTTTGTTCTCCTGAAGAAACCTTAAGAACCTATCAACATCATATCGGTCCTATTACGGGAATTGTGCGAGAATTAAATAAGATACAAGGGAATGCTTTAGTTCATACTTATGTAGCTAAACATCATTTTCGTAGTGTCTTTGATGATTTAGACAGTTTACGGCAAAATATTGGAGGTAGAAGTGCGGGAAAAGGCCGTACAGATAGTCAAGCAAAAGCAAGTGGATTTTGTGAAGCTATTGAGCGCTATTCGGGAGTTTTTCAAGGGAATGAAATCAGAGAAAAAGCGAGTTATCAAGAGTTAGGAGATAAAGCTATTCATCCTAACAAATGTATGAATTTTAGTGAAAAACAATATCAACATCGAGAAGAATGGAATGCGAAGAATCAAGGATGGTTTCAAAAAGTTCCTGAACCTTTTGATGAAACTAGAATCATTGATTGGACTCCTGTATGGTCTTTAACTGCTCAAGATTTTAAGTATTTACCGACAGGATATTGTTATTATGGTTATCATCAATCTGAACCCTTAGATTGTTGGGCAGATTCTAATGGCTGCGCCGCAGGAAATACGATAGAAGAAGCGATTTTACAAGGGTTTATGGAGTTAGTGGAACGAGATTGTGTGGCTTTATGGTGGTATAATCAATTAGTTAAACCTTCCGTTAATTTAGAGAGCTTTAATGAGCCATATTTTGAGCAATTAAAGCAATATTATGAGGGGTTAAATCGGGAGCTATGGGTGTTAGATATTACCAGTGATTTGAATATCCCTTGTTTTGCTGCTATTAGTCCGAGAAAGGAGCGGGAAGTGGAGGACATTTTATTAGGGTATGGGGCGCATTTTGACCCGAAAATTGCTATTAGTCGAGCGTTAACAGAGGTTAATCAAATCTTACCCAATGTGTTATCTTTTAAGGAAGATGGGACAACGATTTATCCTCCCTCTGCTGATCCTTTGGCGGTTAAATGGTGGCAAACGGCAAGGTTAAGCAATCAATCTTATTTAGTTCCCGATAGTAAAATAATACCCAAAAAAAGTCATAATTATTTACAATTAGCTAGTGATGATTTATTAGCGGATGTTAAATTGTGTCAGCGAATTGTTGAGTCAAAGGAGATGGAAATGTTAGTCTTAGATCAGACTCGTCCCGATATTGGTTTAAGAGTTGCTAAAGTCATTATCCCCGGAATGCGTCATATGTGGAAGCGTTTAGGGACAGGAAGATTGTATGATGTTCCTGTTAGCATGGGATGGTTAAAAGAAGCTTTAACCGAAGAAGAATTAAATCCTTTTCCCATGTGGATGTAACGCTTTTAAATAGGGGAGCTTATCACTGATCAGTAAAAGGTGCATCACCGAAGTAACACACCTTAAATAGTGTTGGGTTCCGTACCTCAATCTAGCCGATAAGAGAGGCGATCGCACTTAGAAAGTGTACTTGATTTCAATAACACTCATGACACCTTCAACAATGGTTTGCCACTGTCCAGTAAATTCTGCACCATAAGATGCTGCAATTTGCGGACCTAATTTTTGTGCTTCATCGTTGCTCCAGAGAGGTCCAGCTAAAACATTAGTTTTAAATTCATGAGTTCCAGTATTTTCCACCTGTAGTTCTACTTCTACTACACTCATTGCACTTTCAACTACGGTTGTCCACTGACCAGTAAAGTTTCCTTGATGAGCAGCTGCAATTCTCGGACCTACTTGTTGTGCTTCATCGTTACTCCAGAGGGGGCCAGCAGGGATATTAACTTTGTAACTTGCCATAATAGATAATGTCCTTTGAGACTTTTGTTGATTTTGTATCCTCAAGACGTTCTCCAAAATCCATTTCTGAATTTTTTAGATTAGCCATAATGCCTTAAGCAAAATGCCTTGTCTTTTGGGTTAAAAGTGATTTGTTTAATCACCTTTGATACCAGAATAAGTTTTATTTGGGGTAATGGCAATCTCTAAAGTTAATACTTTTCTAATAGGTTTTTTCGAGCAGAATATTAACTTTTTATGAGATTTATATTAGATTTATATTAGATTCAAAGGGTCACTTTATGGTATAATGGCCTAATCTCTTAAGTAGAACAAATGAATTAATCAATCAAATTATAGAGATTGAGTCAAAGGGGATGGAAATGTTAGTATTAGATCAGACTCGTCCCGATATTGGTTTAAGGGTGGCTAAAGTCATTGTCCCCGGAATGCGTCATATGTGGAAGCGTTTAGGGGCAGGAAGATTGTATGATGTTCCTGTTAGCATGGGATGGTTAAAAGAGACTTTGACGGAAGATGAATTAAATCCTTTTCCCATGTGGATGTAACCCTTGTTCATGGTCAATTATTGATGATTTTAAGTTACTTGGTGAAGATTTCGAGTTTAACTTTCATTCCCGTTTTATCTAAAAGACTGAGTAATTTATCAACAGTAAAACGGCTAATTTCTCCATTCATTAAATCACTAATTTTCGGTTGTGTTTCCTCGAAAAAAGTGGCGGCTTCTTGCTGTGTCCATCTTTTTTCTTGGATAAAAGACCGCAAGGTTAACATCAAATCGGCTCTAATTTTTAAGTTAGTTGCTTCTTCACTGTTAAATCCTAAATCTTCAAAGATGTTATCGCTACCAAAAGTGATCTCAATAGGGTTAGATTGTGTCATGGTTATCCCTCCTGTAATTGTTGTCTAAATTGAATCATTTGTTGATAACGTTGTTGTCCCAATTCAATTTCTTTTTTCGAGGTTTTCTGTGTTTTTTTACCGAAAGCATGAAGGACATAAATCGCTTCTTTAAACCTTGCCACATAAAAGATTCTGTAGGTTTCTCCTGTCCAAATTCTAATTTCTTCTGTTCCTTGACCAATAATGGGAATGGGTTTAAAATCATTGGGTTTCTCTCCCTGTTGAATAGCTCTCAGTTGAAAACCTGCTTTACGCTTTGCGTCTTCAGGAAAATCTCTAATATCTTCCCTTGACGTCCCAATCCAGTAAATGGGTTTATCTCCCATGTTGGGGTTAATGATTAAGGTTGATACCTAATTTAGTATAATATGATCATCAGTTTGTCAATTGTTCGTTAGTTGACAAGCAAGATGATGATCATTTTAGTTTAACTGAATCTAAGTAAAGTGTATCAGGGCAAATATCTCGTTCATGAGGCCATAAGCAAAGTTATTCTGGACTTAAACGTACCTGTAGGGGCAAACCCCCTGTGGTTGACCCCGTGTTGCCCCTGTAGCGCACTAAGCAATACAAGCGCGTAAATCATTAAGAGTAATCATCAACGTCATCGGTTCAAGAGGAGACACATCAAAACCTAAAGCCAAATAAAAATTCTTAGCTTCTTCTGAAATAGCATGAACAATAATTCCCCGAATACCAATGGTATCAGCCGCTTTAACAACCCGTAGCGCACCATCACGAAATAAACCGCATCCTAAACCTTGACCTTGGGAAGAAGTATCTACTGCCAATCGTGCCAAAATTACCACTGGAATTGGGTTAGGCATATTCCGCCGAAATTTACCATTAGCTGATTGTATACTAATCGCCCCGGAAGCAAGGGCGTAATACCCAACTACCCTATTGTCAACGCAGGTAACAAAAGTTCTAGTTGCACCACTGGCTTGATTAGCATAAGCTCGACGCTTCAACCAATCATCAAGAGAAGTAATTCCGCAGGAAAAATCAGTGATTGAGTGATAACTAGCCAGAGGTTCAGGTGGTGTCAAATTCATTCCTTCTCCCAAGGTGCGAGCGTCTGCATGGTTTTGCGTAAACGTTCATTAGGTTGAGGTGGTGCATCTAGAAGTGCGATAAATTCTGCATAAGCCTCTGGACTAGCCAAAAAAATAGTACGTTCGAGCAAAGTTTCCTCCGCAGCATTCCGCGCGGCTTCCAAAATAAAATCAGTTCTATTCTTACCTTGCACTTTGGCTGCCATATCGATCAAATTGCGTTCTTCTGGCTTAATTCGCAAATTTAGGGTATTACGCGGAGTCTTACTTTTTGTTTTACTACTCATAAGATGGGTGTGTAATTCCAAACTTAATTATTTTAACATAATGTAGTGACAACGACATTACACTATGTACGATACGATACCAGGATTTTTCAGAGAGATGAGCATCATTTGATGAAAGTCTAGGCTTCAAACCTTTCCATTATAACTGATAGGTAAAAGGTGTGTCACCGCAGTAACACACCTTTATTATTGTTGGTTTTTGTTGTTTCAAACTAATCGAGAAGAAGGGGCGTGCTGCTATGCAGTGCCGTAGGCATCGCACTATTATTGAGGAATTAATTTAATTAAACTTCTTAAGGTCGCATTAACGGATTCCGAATTAGGAAAATATTTTTTAACATCAGGATCAAGAATAATTACATCATTTTGCGCTGGAAAATGTTCAACCGTTTTTGTTCCATCTTCATGATGAATAGTAACGCTATGACCTTCCCGATACTGTTGGTAATATTTTCCGCGAACAGGATTTTTAAGTTGACTTAAATCATATTCTTCTCGCAAGTCATCTTCTAATTCATCTTGGATTTTCTCGTTCATAATATCTCCTTTCTTTGGGTGTAACTAATCTTGCACTAATTAAACGAATTTTATGATCACGATCCGTATAAGAAACAAATAGAAATTTACCTTGATCTGATCAACCTATTATAAGATAGCGATTCTCTCCTGTAGAATGGTCAGGATCATCGAAATTTACAGCTAAGGGATCATCAAATACGGTGGATGCTTCTTCAAAAGAAATGTTATGTTTTCTTTGATTTATTTTTGCTTTCTGTTTATCCCATTCAAATGCTAGTTCCAACTCATTGCCACTTTGCCAACTGAAACATATCCCATTATAGTATATCCTGATGGCGGAATAACAATTTTTCCTCTGCGATCGCGTCTTCCTAAAGTTTGACCAATAGAGAGATATATAAGCGATCGCCGTTGATAGTAAAAGGTATGTCACCGCAGTAACACACCTTTATTAGTGTTGGGTTTCGTTGTTTCAACCCAATCGAGAAGAAGAAGCGATCGCAATTTAGCTATCTTGATCCTCAACCTTTTCAATAATCCAAAATTCATCAACATCTTTTTTAGTGGTTAAATAAAGACCATTACTAACAAGATTCTGGTCTTTATAGTATATATTCTTAAAATAAACTTGATCCCCATCTTGGATGAGTTTATCATTAGGATTATTTTTAAAAATTTGCCAATTTTGTTGTTGGTAGTTTGTTTCAGTAGAGTAGTAATAACAGCTTGGGGTTGTCCAAGCACCCAAGACGTTATATTTACCGACAAATTCCTCAGTAGATTTGATTTGAACAATCATTCCATTCTCAACATTGCCTATCCCACCTGTAAATTCTAAGGCAATTTTACCTGTGTTTCCCAATCTGGGATAATATTGTGATCCATTTAATCCCAAAGATTTATCTGCACCTACGATATATTGACCATTTTGATTTCTTAAATAGAATTGATCACCAAACTGAACAGATTTAGATATGGGGGGTTTTGGTGATGATAAACCTAGTTTAGTAGAGGTCACACCTAGCAACAGAGGCAAGGTACTCTTGACTGGACCAATCGTAATTGTGTTGCCACTATCTTCATACAAGATATCGGATTTGCTTCCATAGGTTGAGCACTGAGAACTCCCAATATTAAACGAGCCTATTGTAATTAATTTTTGACTATTTAGAGAATTTTTTGCCGACTGGTAAGCCTTATTATTAAGTCTAAGCTTGATCTGTGGCTGAAAGCCAACAATAATTTCAGTTGGTAGGAGACTCATTGAACCATTTTTTCCGAAAAATGAAGGATAATCAGACTTAAGTTTGTGACAATAGTTTGACACGATACTTTTATCAAACCATACCCCAGGTGAGATAGAGAATGTTGCCAAACCGATAAAACTTATCGTCAATTCAAATTGTTCATCCCACCAATTATCGTCACTGTCAGAATTGGAAAAATTTAGAAAATTAGGAAAGGTAGAAAAATCAAACGGAATTTCATTAAAATATGGTTCTGAATCAATAACAGAGTTACTTTTTTTAATAGTAATTGTATAGCCAGCTTTTTTATCATCAGCACTTGCAGCTTGCCATTCTTGATACTTGGTTGTAAAACCATCAATAGAAAAAGCTGGTGCATAACTTTCAACTAATGTAGAATCAGGTGGGGGTGGAGTTTGGCCGGGTAACGTGGTCGTTCCCCCTGCTGATGCTAGAGATCCTGTAATAATAGGCATATTATAGGAATTTTTATCTGTTATGTCGGCTGCTCCCCCTGTAGGACTTACTGCTTTTCTAGCTTCTGCAATGACTGAGTAACCATCACCATATTTTTGTTTCATTAAGTCTTCATATTGGATAATTTTAGCGTTTAAACTATCTTTAGCTATACTGTAAGCTGGGTAAAACTGATTAATATAATCCCCAAAAGTAATGTTTTCGCTTGCTTGATTTTTATAAGTATTGTATTTTTCTCTGGCCTGAGTATCAATATCATTAAATTTGCTTTGTGAGTCCATCAGGCTGTTATAGGCTTTCTCAATTTCGCTATCTAGTTGAGGATCAGGATCCCCGTCTAAGTCAATAGAATAGAGAAAAAGAGTATAGCTAGTTAATAAACTATTGTTAGAGGAGTATCGGGTACTCCAAGTTGGAATAGCATTCCCTATGTCAAATACTTCTTTGTTGATGATCTTTGAATTTGCATTACCAAGATCAACAACCAGTGTTGTTCCAGCCAAAGAAATAAACTGAGTTTCTGTGTCAAAATTACCATTAGTTACTAATTGAAGTAATTTGATAGCGTATTGTTGAAAAAAGTTACTAGACATTATCATATTCTTCTTTGGTAGAATTCAGATCATGTTATTTGAATTGAATGTCTATCCGAGTAGATTAAATTCAACCTATCTGATAGACATCCAATCAAGGGTGTGTATTCCTATGAAATAGTTACCTTGTTACAGAGAACTCCGATGATTTGTGGCACTGTAGATACGACAGGACCAATTGTAAAGGAATTATTACTGTCGTTAAAAGTAACCTTTGATTTATCCGAGTAACTCGACTCGCTCACACTTCCAATAGTAAATGGTCCAAACTTGTAAGCAATATTGGCTGATTGTTGGAATTGGGATTTGAAATTTGAGTAGTCACTAGCAGAGACTGTCATGGTAATTTTGGGCTGAAAACCAATCAAAACTTGAGCCGGAATTCGTGCTAGTGTTCCATTTTCACTGAAAAAGTTGGGATGACCTTGACGAAGGCTATTACCATAGTTTTTGACGATGCCTAGATCAAACCAGAGATTGGAAAAGATGGGGAAGAGACCAGATCCTAAAAACTCGACTTCAAAGGAAAAATTACTGGCAGTATAATCGAAGGTCTGCTCTTTATAGGATGCCTGACCAGAGACATAGACAGCAGTAAACCATCCAACAGGGAAACGAGCATTCGCTGCTGCACTCCAACCAAAATCACTCCAGTTTGCCGCACTGGATGAAGCATCCAAACGAATCTTTAAGCCATTAAAAACAGGTGGTTGCTGTACACTGTATGTCTGCCATTCTTGGTACTTTGCCGTAAAGGCTGAATCGAGTGTGAATCCGGGAGCATAGGTTGAAATCAATGAACTTGGTGTGGTGGGTGGATTTTGACCGGGAAGCACGGGCGCACCACTCCCTGCTGGTGCAGAACTACCAAGTTTTACGGGCATATTCAGAGTATTTTTTAAGAGTGCTTGCGCTCCATCAAAACCTGCTTTACCTTGTGCAGCAACAATGGTCTGATAGTCAGGACCATACGCCTGTTGCATTAGTTGATTATATTTTGATTGTGCCGCATCCAATGCTAATTTTGCCTGACCATAGGTAGGGTATTGGGTTCGCACATAATCTGGAAAAGAGATTGCTGAATCGATTGCTTTATAGGCAGTCCAAGCAGCAACTGCTTTAGTTTGAACACTGATGTAATTGTCTTGAGCAGGTTGTATTGCACTAGCAGCAAGATTAATTTGACTTTGTAAGTTGGGATTAGGATCTCCTTGGAGCTTGATCCAATTGAGAAATGAGAAATATGAAGATATCAAGCTACTGGATGGTGTGTAGGCCCCCCCAGCGGCAGGAATAGTATTACCAATCTCAAAAACGTTGGCATTAATAATTTCTGTATCGGCATTGGCTAAATCAACATTAAGCGTTTGTCCTGCCAATGAAAAAGTCTGAGTTTTCGGATCGAACTGTCCAGAAGTGGCTTGATCTAATATCGCTTTAGCATATGCAGACCAAGCATTTTGAGAAGTTAAAGCCATGATAAATTTTCTCCGTTATATTTGAGAGTTTTGTCGTTTTTTACACCCTCAAGACATTCTCAAAAATCTATTCGTGAAATTTTCGAGTTAGCCATAGTGCCTTAAGCAAAATGCCTTGTCTTTGGGGTTAAAAGTGATTTGTTTAATCACCTTTGATACCAGAATAAGTTTTATTTTGAGTAATGGCAATCTCTAAAGTTAATACTTTTCTAATAGGTTTTTTTGAGTAGAATATTAACTTTTATATGAGATTTATATTAGATTTATATTAGATTTAAAGGGTCACTTTATAGTATGACTCCCTAATTCCTTAAGTAGAACTAATGAATTAATCTGGCGACTAAAATCATCAAAACCCTTTTAACCTCTGACTTGTAGCGGTTTTAGGGGATGAAAAGAAGGCAGCAAAAAAGCGATCGCAATTCTTGAAAACAGACAGCGATCGCCTTCTTCCTTGAATAAAGAGATGCTATGATTAGATGATGAGTATAACCTTCCAATTAGTTCTGGCTTTACTTTCCCGTGGGCAAGTCAAAATATCAGCCCATGGCTACGATGAACTAGCAAATGACGGTATTCTGGTAAGGGATGTGATAACAGGTATTAGAGAAGCTGTCATTCTCGAAGATTACCTGGAATATCCTAAAGGGCGTTGTGTGCTAGTCTTACAGAAAGATAGTCAGGGTAAACCCGTTCATGTGGTTTGGGGTATAGCCAAGAATACCGAATCGCCTGCTGTTCTAGTCACTGCCTATAGACCTGATCCAGCACGTTGGTCAAGTGATTTTACAAGGAGAAAACTATGACAAAAAAGCCTCACATTAAACTCATCCACATTGGAGAGTACATGGCTGAAGTGGAAGTCGAACTGATTGAGACTCCCGAAGGATGGTCGCCCTATTTATCATTAGAAGACGCTCAAAAATTAGATGATGTCCGGGAAGCCCTTCGTCAAGGTGATCTACAAAAAGCTTCCAATTTAGCACATCTTTACAAAATTACCCCTCTTACCGTTTAACTAAACTTTGACAAGAAAAAATTAAAAAGCGATCGCTATTCCTCAGAACAACACAGCGATCGCCTAACCGATAATTCTTCCCGAAGAATACGACGTAAATCGGACTGAGTGAGCGATCGCTCAGAAGGAGATTGGATATATTGTTTTAAAGCCTCATTAATTAGGGTTTGATAACCCATTCCTGCGGTTTCAGCCTGTTCTCGAAAATAAGCTAGAATCTCATCATCTAGATAAATGGTAATGCGTGTTTTTCCCTGAGAGGAAATGAGCGCCCCTCGTTTTCCTTTAGAAAAATCATATTCCTTTCTCATAAGTTTTTCTCTCTTGTTTTGTAGCACGACGAGCAGAAATCAAGCGAATGACTTCACCCCGCAAAGTATAAATAACCACTAATAGTGATCCCATGTTTCCCATCCCCACTGCAATAAAACGTTCTTCTGTTATACAATCGGGGTCAAGATCATGAATAGCGAGGGGATCAAAAAACACCATTTCAGCTTCTGCAAAGGAAACACCGTGCTTTTGCCAGTTGGTTTTTGCTTTTCTGGGATCGTATTCAAATGACATACATACATTATATGTATTTTAGAAGGTTGAGTCAAGCTCAAAACCCCTTCAGAGTATCACACGGATCGCCTTACCTTCCCACTTAGAGGGGTATTCAGGGGGAATGACAACTGTGCCATGATGAAGAATCATTTTAAATTCAATCGCTTCCATTCGTTAAGTTTAATAAAGTGTTGTGTCAAGTTTAACCCAATCAATCCATGGAGTTTTAGGGGATGAAAAAAAAGCCTAAAAAAAGGGACCGCTTTTTCCCAATCAAATATAATTTAGGTAGAAAATTGCCGAAAAATCGCTATGCTCAACGGGTACAAAATTATTGATGCTGATTCCCATGTCATTGAACCCCCCGCAATGTGGGGAAAATACCTAGAACCTAAATTTAGGGAATTTGCCCCTTCTGCTGACATGAAAATCAAAGGAGAACCGATTAGTCAAAAAATCTCCCCACAAGTCCAAGCAGAAGGGAATAAGCAGATGATGCAAGCTCATCCCCACGCTTATCTCAATCGCTATAACCCAGAGTCCCATGTTCAATCTATGACACAAATGGGCATAGATGTGGCTTTTATTTATCCTAATTACGGACTGTGGTTATTTGCCATTGATAGCCTACCCGCCGAAGTGATGGGGGCTTTTGTCCGTGCCTATAATAGATGGTTATATGAAGAATATTGTAGCTATGACCCGGCTAGACTGAAAGGAGTCGCTGCAGTCAATCAACATGATCCCGAAGATATGGTCAAAGAGCTACACCGCATGGCAAACTTGGGCTGGAAGGCGGTTTTTTTGCGCCCTAATCCCGTTAAAGGCAGAATTTTGAGCGATCGAGCCTATGAACACTTTTGGGCGGCCTGCGAGGATTTGGACATGGCTGTAGGAATTCATGAAGGCACTCATAGCCGCTTACCCACCACTGGTGCAGATCGATTTAACACCCGTTTTGCCCTTCATGCTTGTTCTCACCCCATGGAGCAGATGATGGCACTGTTAGCCTTAATTGAAGGGGGGGTGTTAGAACGTCATCGGAGGCTGAGGGTGGCGTTTCTAGAGTCAGGGTGTGGTTGGCTTCCCTATTGGTTATGGAAGCTTGACGAAGAGTATAAAAATTTACATTGGGAAGTCCAAGATCGGGTAAAATTACTACCATCGGAGTATTTCCGCCGTCAATGTTACATTGCAGGGGAACCCTCTGAACCTTGTTTGGCTCAGGTCATTGATTTTATCGGTTCTGATAACTTAATCTTCGGGTCTGATTATCCTCACATGGATCATCAAGCTGATGGGGTAAAAAAAGTTATAGGACTTGAAGACAACTTATCTCGGGAGATAGTTAAAAAAATCGTTTGGGAAAATCCTCAGCGATTTTATTGTTCAATTTAATTTCTCAAAAAGGAAGCACACTTATGTTTGAAACTCGTAGCTTATTCTACAAGGCAGAAAAAGTTAATGAAGCCGCTCATCAAATGAAACATAAATCCCCACACATTAATTTTTTACAGCATCTTTATCAACAGTCAAAACAAGTTTCTCAAATTATTGCTTATATTTGGCGATGGGCTGATGAAAATGAAGAGAAATACGCCGAGCAAAAGAGAGTGGCCAATCTCTTAAGGACTTATTTTGAACATCCGACCTCAGACCAAGGAAAGAATGCTGATCACCTCAAAAAATTGTTTGGAGCTGATCCCACCCAACCACTAGAAACCGTTGATGAATCTGATCCAGCTTATTTACTGAAACAAGTCTTCTTTCCACAAGGTAATCCACCCGATGAATATATTTTTCCAATCTTTGATAAATATGAACTGGGAGAGCAAAACCCAAGCTTGGGTTACTTATTTGAAGTGACGTATAGTAGCTTTATTGGTCAAATATTGGATGCAGATAACAATGCACCAGAGTTGTTTAAAATGATTATTCCCTATCCACCTGAGCCGTCATGGGGAAATGCCACTTTAAATGCAGATGATTTGTCCGACTGGATATCAAACCGGACAAGAGGGGAGTATTTTTCCACAAATCCTTATATTCCGACAACTTGTTCCTAGAAGCCTTACAAACTAAGTAGGGAGGCACAATTATTTGTAGGATGGGTTAGCGGTAGCGTAACATAATCGGGGGTTGGGTTTCATGCTTCAACCCAACCTACGTTCATCTTATATTTAATTCCACCCACCTACTTAATTGAACAAAAATAAGAATTGCTCGCCTCACCTCAAGGGTGAGGATTTTATCGTTAAATTAGTCAAAAAATGATTATTAAAGATCCTCAGAACCTTTTATCCGATCTGACAATAAATACTTCTATCTTTTCAGATAGAATTCTTGAGATTCCCTCCCATAATATTCCTTTGCATCCTCATAGTATCAAAAAATTGCTAATGACGGCTAAGGATAAATATGCGGTTGTTGTCTTTCAGCCAACTTTACCCATTCTTTCAGATTTGGGTTTGCCTAGTTATCCTATACTAGCGTATTTATATCCCCAAGAATTAAGTGATATTTGGCATCAATTACAACCCCACATAGAGACATTCCTAACAAGCAAAACTATTCAACCTCAGCCTATTCCATTAGTTTTACTATCGGCAATAGATAGAGATGAGCAGTTACATTATTTTAGTTGTCATTATGGAAAAGCGATCGCACCTTCTTATGTCAGAGTTGTTGTTGGTAACACTTGTAATCTTAAGTGTGTTATGTGTCCCTATCATAGTTCTTCGATAAAGTCTAATCATACTACAGATTTTTTTCAAAAGAAAAAAGTCATGTCTTGGGAGATGATGGAGAAACTAGCAGCAGACTGTGGAAAAGCAGCAACTACCATTGTAATAGGTAGTGTTGAAGAACCATTACTTCATCCTAAACTTATAGACTTTATTCAACTTTGCCGACAGCAAGGTGTTCCAAAAGTTCATCTAACTACTAATGGTCAACTTCTGAATAAAACTTATATTAAAGCTCTGTTAAAATCGGGTTTAACCAGTATTGATATTAGTCTTGATGCGGCGACTCCAGAGACTTATTTAAGAATTCGAGGTGGAGATTTAAGCCAGGTCGAATCCAATACAATTGATCTGTTAAGAATTAGAGATCAGTTGGGTATTGACTGCGAAATTAGAACCTCTTTTGTCAGAAATTACAATGTTAATCTTGAGGAAGAAGAAGCATTTTTAAATCGTTGGTTATCAAAAGTTAATAGTGTTTTTATCCTTAATATTGCTGAATATCAAGAAAATAATATGCGACTAAAAAAACACAATCAAGGGGTACAAAAATCCCTCCAATATTATCAACAAAAAGCGCAAGGGCGCTGGACTTGTTTATTCCCTTTTCTGGAAATGGCAGTTTTACCCAATGGCAAAATCTACTACTGTATAGAAACCTTATTTAGACTAGGTTTTGATCAAGAGATTGAAAGTTTAGGGGATTATAATCAACAAACTTTACAAGATATTTGGTCGGGAGAGTTATTCCAGCAACTACGACAAGATTTAATTCTTAATCAATTAGAAAAAAGAAGAGCTTGTCAAGACTGTGAGATGTGGAAATCGCAAATAATTGATCAAGAACTAAAAGATGGATACTCAGTGCTAACCACAACGGTGACAGAAATTTATTCTCAAGTCTGATCTAAGAGTTTAATGGACATTTTTCTGCTCAAATGCTAGAAAATAAGTAAAAACGTTATTAAAAAGTGAGTTATGAAAGATTATCAACTAATCACAAAAATTTATGAAAGTTCTAGTTCTCTAGTCTATCGAGGTATTTTTAAGGCAAATGCTCAACCGATTATTCTTAAAATTCTTAAAGAAAATTATCCAACTCCTTCAGAGATTACCCGTTATCGACAGGAATATGAAATTATCCGTTCTTTGAACATAGACAGTGTTGTTAAAGCTTATGATTTACAGCGACACTATAATAGTTTGATAATGTTTTTAGAAGATTTTGGAGGTCGATCTTTAGAGTTATTGCTATCTCAAGGTAAATTAAATTTGGAAAACTTTCTTTTGATCGCTATTAAAATAACTGAGGGGTTAGCTGCTATTCATCAGGCTAATATTATTCACAAAGACATTAACCCATCTAATATTGTCTATAACCCTGAAACCGAACAACTGAAAATCATTGATTTTGATATTTCCACCCGTTTATCCCAAGAATTTTTCACAGCTTGTCCTCCTAACCAATTAGAAGGGACTTTAGCTTATATTGCCCCAGAACAAACAGGAAGAATGAACCGAGGTCTAGATTACCGTAGTGATTTTTATTCCCTTGGAGTTACTTTATATGAACTTTTAACCAATCAATTGCCCTTTGAAACCACCGATCCTATGGAGTTAGTTCATTGTCATATTGCCCAACAACCTTTACCTGTTCATCAACTCATTCCAGAGATTCCCTTAACTCTCTCTAATATCATTAACAAACTGCTCGCAAAAACCCCAGAAAAAAGATATCAAACTGCCTTGGGTATTAAAGCTGACTTAGAAATCTGTCTTCATCAATTAAAGACGTTAGGACAGATTGCTCAGTTTTCTTTAGGTGGTCAGGATCTGACTGATAAATTTCAGATTTCTCAAAAAATATATGGTCGAAAACGGGAAGTTACTCAACTTTTGAAGGCTTTTGAGCGGGTTAGTCAAGGAACCAATGAAATGATCCTCATTTCTGGCTATTCAGGGATTGGGAAATCAGCTTTAGTTCATGAAATTTACCAACAAGTTACATATAAGCAAGGGCGATTAATTAGAGGAAAATTTGATCAGTTACAAAGAGATACTCCTTATTCAGCTATTTCTCAAGCCTTTCAAATCTTAATCCGTCAACTTCTAGGTGAGCCAGAAAATATCCTGCAAGCTTGGAAAGAGAAAATTTTGGAAGCATTGGGTAAGAACGGTCAAATTATTATCGATGTTATTCCCGAAGTTGAAAAAATTATTGGCAAACAGCAACCTGTTGAACTATTAGGAGGAAGTGAAAGTCAAAATAGATTTCATTTATTTTTTAAACGATTTGTCAATGTTTTTTCTCAAAAAGAAAATCCATTAGTGATATTTATCGATGATTTACAATGGGCAGATTTACCCTCTTTAAACTTAATTGAACAATTAATATCAGATTCTGACATTAAATATTTTCTGATAATTGGAGCCTATCGAGATAATGAAGTTAGTTCGATTCATCCTTTAATGAATACTTTAGAGAAAATTCAGCAATCACAAGTTTCTGTATCGAAAATTACTCTTGCTCCTTTGCAGATGAAGCACATTAATCAATTAATTGCTGATACCTTAAGTTGTTCGATAGAAGTTACTATGCCTTTGGCAGATTTGGTGACACAGAAAACAGGTGGAAACCCCTTTTTTATCGCTCAGTTTCTCTATTCTTTATACCAAGATGGTTTCATAATATTTAATCCTTCTTCTACTAAATTGGAAAATAATAAGCAAAGTTATTGGCAATGGGATCTTACCGAAATTAAAAGTCTATCAATTACCGATAATGTCGTTGATTTAATGACCCATAAAATAAAAAAATTAGCTCAAAAAACTCAAAATATTCTAAAATTAGCCGCTTGTATTGGTAATCAATTTAGTCTAGAAGCTCTTTCTATTGTAAATAATACATCTCAACATATTACGGCTCAACAACTACAATTAGCCCTTGATAAAGGGTTAGTAATACCATTAGATAATAACTATAAACTAGCTCTACTCTGGGATTCAAAAGAATTATCGAGGCAACTCTTAGAAACTGAAACTTTGGGTGGGTATTCTAACTATGTTTCCTATAAATTTTTACACGACAGAGTGCAGCAAGCAGTTTATTCTTTAATTCCAGAGGAAGAAAAGAAAAGGACTCATCTACAAATTGGTCGCCTACTGCTAAAAAACATTACAGACGATGAATTATTAAACAATATTTTTGAAATTGTTAATCAACTTAATGAAGGTTCTGAGCTAATTACTGAGCAACAAGAAAAAGATAACTTGGCAGAATTAAATCTTAAAGCTGCTAAAAAAGCTAAAGCATCAACTGCTTATGAAACAGCATTAAAGTATTTAGATTCTGGTCTCAGTTTATTAACAACTAATAGTTGGAGTGAGCAGTATCAATTGACTTTAGAACTTCATGAAGAAAAATTACATTCTCTCTTTCTTAATACAGAATTTCAGCAAATTTTATTTTATTCAAATATCATTATTAACCAAGCTAAATCGATCTTAGATAAAGTCAAAACATATCAGATAAAGATTGAATTTTACTATGCAAATTTTCAACCTGATCAGGCGATTGATACCGCTTTAAAAACTTTGAAAGAACTGGGAATTTTAATTTATAGAAGAAATGGCAAAAGTAATATTAATCAAAGCATTAATAAGTCCTTAAATTTAATTCTACAAAAAAGGAAAATTGACGATTTAGAAAGCCTTCCTGTTATGACTGATCCCTATAAGCTTAAAGCCATTCAAATCTTACAACAAATAATGTCTTCGACGGCAACTACTGATCCCCTATTACATATAAAAATAATCCTCAAACAGATTGATTTATTTATCAACCATGGAAATTCTCCTGAATCAGCAGCAACATATAGCTACTATGGAATGATATTATGTGGCTCTATCAATAATTATAATTTAGGATATGAATTTGGTAAATTAGCCCTTAAATTGCTCGATAAATATAATATTCGTCAAGTACAAGCTCTTATTATACAGACACATTATGGATGTATATATCACTGGAAAGAGTATCTGAGAAATAAAGAGATCGATAACGAGTTACTAAAGAGTTTTCAAATCGGTTTAGATGTAGGGGATAACCAGTTTGCCTCTTATGTAGCTATAGACTATTGTATTTATAGACTGTTGGGAGGTTATCATTTGGAAGAAGTTGAACAGGAATATATCAAGTATAATCGAGTTATTAAAAAACTCAAGCAAACTTTTTCCTCTTTTTACCAAGAAATTTCTTATAATATAGTCAATAATTTACAAAAAAGCTTAAAAAAAGAAATTGCTTTATTTGTCGGTAAATCCCCTGAAGAAGAAAATGCAGTTTTAGACCAATTAAATCAGACTAACAATGAATGGTTACTTTTTCTGATTTACTTTGCTAAACTATTATTATTTTATCTTCTTAAGATTTACAAGTCGGCAGTTACTTATGGAGAAAGAGGACTTCAATATATTTCAAACCCAACTATAAACTCATTTTTGATTTCTCCTCAACATAATTTCTATTCATCTTTGAGTTTTCTAGCTTATTATCATGACACAGAGCAAAATGATCAAAGAAAATTACTACAACAAGTAGATAACAATCAGAAAAATATGGCAAAATGGGCAAGTCATTGTCCAGCAAATTTTCAACATAAATATGATTTAGTCGAAGCAGAAAAAGCGAGGGTCTTAGGTCAAAATTGGGAAGCTCAAGAATTTTATGAAAAAGCCATTCAAGGAGCAAAAAAATACGAATTTATCCATGAAGAGGCTTTAGCTTATGAACGTGCCTCTGAATTTTATTTTACTTTAGGTAGAGAAGAAATCGGGAAATTATACCTCAGAAATGCCTATCATTGTTACATTCGTTGGGGTGCAAAGGCCAAAGTTAAACAATTAGAAGAAGAATACCCTCAATATTTATTAGGTATCAGCAATGAAAACAAATCTAAAGGACTGAGTACCACTATTTCAACTACTGGTAATGATGGAGCAGTTCTTGATTTAACCACTATTCTCAAAGCCTCACAAGCAATTTCTGGAGAAATTAAACTGGAAAATCTCCTAACAAATTTAATGAAAATTGTCATTGAAAATGCAGGAGCGCAGAAAGGTTGTCTGATTTTAGAACAGGAAGGAAATTGGGTCATTGAAGCTCAAGGAACAATTGATCAAGAAACTATTAATATCTTACAATCAATTCCCATAGAATCTATCGACCATGATAACTCAATTCCCATTTTACCCACTAGCATTATTAATTATGTCGCTCGTACAAAAGGAACTATCGTTTTAAATGATGCCACATCTGAAGGTCAATTTACCAACGATTATTATATTGTGGATAAAGAAACTAAATCTATTCTTTGTACTCCTTTACTCAATCAAGGTCAATTAAAAGGAATTGTTTATTTAGAAAATAATTTAACAACAGGCGCATTTACCTCAGAAAGAGTTGAACTATTAAATATTCTAGCAGCTCAAGCTGCTATCTCTATTGATAACTCAAGACTCTATCAAACCTTAGAACAAAGAGTAGAAGAACGGACAAAAGAACTCACAAACACTTTAGAGGTACTGAAAGCAACTCAAGCAGAACTTATCTTTGAAAATGACCTGCTTAAAAGTGCTGAACAACCTCCCAAATTTGTCTATCAAGTGGGGGGAAGTTTACCGATGGATGCGCCGAATTATGTGGTTCGACAAGCCGATCGCAATCTTTATAAAGCTCTCAAACAAGGTCTATTTTGCTATGTTTTAAATGCACGTCAAATGGGAAAATCTAGCTTAATGGTGCGGATGATGAGCCAATTACAAAAGGAGGGAATTAGATGTGCAGTAATTGACTTAACTCGGCTAGGAACAGACAATATTACCCCCGAACAATGGTATAAAGGATTAGCCGTTGATCTGCTCCGCAGTTTTGGATTAATCAAACAATTGAAAACTTTTAAAGCTTGGTGGAATGAACAATTAGACCTGCCTCCTGTACAACGATTAGGACAATTTATGGAAGAGTTTCTTCTAGTTAATGACGATTTTAATCAGCGGCAATCTAGACAATCGACTGTTATATTTATTGATGAAATTGATAGCATTTTAGGGTTAAAATTTGATGTCTCTGACTTTTTTGCTTTAATTCGTTCTTTTTATAACCAGAGAGCGATTCAACCTCAATTTCAAGAGCTAACTTTTGCCTTTTTTGGTGCTACCACACCTTCAGCTTTAATTACTGACCCCCAGAAAACACCTTTTAATATTGGTAACGCTATTGAATTAGCAAGTTTTAAAGAACACGAAGCTCAACCTTTATTATATGGGTTAACAGAAAAAGTCAGTAATCTTCAGACAATGCTCAAACAAGTCTTAAGCTGGACGGGAGGGCAACCTTTCTTAACTCAAAAACTCTGTCAACTGATGCGGGATAGTGAGCAACCAATCCCCTCTAATCAAGAAGAACAATGGTTGGCCAACTTAGTAGCAGAAAAAATTATTCAAGATTGGGAGATGCAGGATCAACCCGAACATTTAAAAACCATTCAAGATCGCCTTCTTCAAAGTCCAAACCGACCCCAGTTATTAACCTTGTATCGACAAATCCTCCATCAAGAACCAATACAGATTGATAACAATCCCTATTTACCTGAGTTATTTTTATCTGGATTAGTGGTAAAGCGTCACGGGAAAATGGACGTTCATAATCGGATTTATCAGACGATATTTAATAATGATTGGCTTGAGCGATCACTGTCTTAATACCATGGTTCAAAAATTTATTTATACTGAACCAGTATATTGGCTTATAAAGTACTTTTGATACAACTGACAACTGACAATTGCTTTATTTTCTCTGAGTTTAATTAAACCCATACTATTAAGTTTATAAGCAATAATTGGATCGACTATTATTGGTTGATTCCCTTGACAAATCTGTTGAAAAATACCGGCAAGTTCGGGTTGTTTTTGTAAAGTGACCCAGTGAAGCTGTAAATGAGAGGAATAAATTCCCGTTGATGTAGTTGCTGATTTGATTAAATCTGGCATCGTGATTTGCTCTTGGCTAAGATGATAAATCGCTAAATGAATCAAGGCAGGATGTCCCCCCACTAAGTCGATCAACTGTTGAATTTCGTTGGTTGCTAATTCATTTAATTGATATTTTTTTGCCAATTCTGCCACTTGTTCTTGACCAAAACCCTGTAACTCTATGGGTAATCCCACATTAAAAGGAGACTGTTCTAATCGCAGAGAAACATAAGATTCTGTGGATTGAACAATAATTAAACGTAATTTCTGCCACAGGGGAGATCGCTTAGATTCTTCATAACAAGCTCTGATTAAAGGTAAAAAATCTTCTGCTACTTTCGGATGTTCAAAGACTCGATGCACTTCGTCTAAAGCCAATACCAGTGGCTGTTTTATCTCTCGTAAAATATACTCTTCAAAATAAATTGTCCAACTCATTTTAATTCCTATATCTTCATCCCAATAATCATCTAATTTGGCTTCTAAATTCAACTGCCGAGCGCAATTACGGCAGATCCAGCGTAAGAACTTGTTAAAATTTGCTATGATGTCTTGGTCTGCTTTTTGTAAATCTAAACTAACAATTTGATAACCGAATTGCTGTTGACAAGCCTCTAAAATTGTTAATAATAAAGACGTTTTCCCCCATTTTTTGGGAGCTTTAATGCGTACTAACGCCCCAGATTGTCCGATTTCCTCGATAATTTTTGCTTCAAGTTTTGTTCGTTTTAGATAATAATAAGAATTATAGTGAACAGGAGCATCTGGGTATTCTGGACGCTCATTCTGGGGATATTCATTACCGCAATACTGAAGCGATGTGGAGTTGGTAAAATGAGATTGTAGTCTAGATAAAAAATTTTTTTTATTGATCGTTTCTCCGATCAGTTGCGAGAGTCTATCATAGAGTCCTGGGGCAACTACATTGGCAAGATAGCTGCTACTATAACCATTTTCTTGGGCAATTTCTTGATAGTTCTTTTTCTGCCAAAGTCCTCGCAATAATAATTGTTCTGTGTCATTGAGACAGCGATTCTCAAGCTTGAGCAGTTGCCCATTAAGAATCTCTTGGATTTCCTCGAATTTCATTATTTTTGTCCAAGGTAAGAAGATTTGAAGAAATAGATTATTTGATTTTCCAGTTCCGTTGCAGCCAGAAATATTGAATCTTGACATAACGGCAGCGATTCAAACTGGAATTGGTATATTTGACAAACAAGCTGACGAGAACCAGCAACCGACAAAATTGTGCGACGGCAACACCGAGAGGGATTAATTTCCCCCCTTGCTAGGAAATTATAGCATTTCTTGTCAAGGTCAATTACACGGCGAGCAATTATCTCTTGATAATTTCTATCAAAACCCCTAAGTCTTCAGCGTCTAACTACTCGATAATCCTATTAAGAATTAATTCGGAAAAATCCTCACAGGAGTTGACTAGACAGGGTTTGAGCAATCAGATGTACTGCATTTAAACTGCCTATTGAGAATTTTAGTACAGTGGCTGCTCCCAATCTTGCCAACAACGGTTAACAGTTACTGTTCATCCCTCAATACACTTGCTCCCAGAGCTTCTAGGGTTTCTTGCAGCATTTCAGCGCGAGATACATTACCCTGATCTTTCAATAATTGTAGGCCTTTTTGCCAAATCTCGATCGCTTCATTATAACTACCGAAAACTATATAAGCAACCCCTAGATTTTGGTAAATAGTGGGATTATCCGGGTTTAACTTGAGAGCTTTTTTATAAGCTTTAATCGATTCTGGTAGCCGGTGCAGTTGTTTGAGAACCAGTCCTAAATTATAGTAACCATCGGCATAGCTAGGATCAATTTCTACGGTTTTCTCAAATACAGATAAGGCAGTTTCGTATTTTTCTGCTTCGTATAATAACCCACCGAAATTATTATAAGCACCCAGTTTTAATTTATCTAAAATTGGCTGCTTAATCGCTTTAATAAAATTATCGGCTGATTGCTTAAATTCCTCTACTGAATAATAATAATTAGCGAGATGATAATACAACTCGTATAAAATATGCGGATTAGAGCCATGGCATTTTAAACCGTGTTTGAGCAGCTTAAAACCCTCTTTATCCCTGCCAATCTTCAGATATAACCCTCCCAATTTACTACACACATAGGGATCGTGAGGATGTTGCTGATAAAAACCCTCCATCGCTTTTCTTGCCCGTTCAAACTTATCTAAGCTGGCTATTTTATCGACGGTGTAACCGTAGTGAAAGATAGCAATTTCTGGCAGTTCAACTATTTTCCAATTAGGCTCTTTTTTTAATAAAATAGCCACATTATCATCAATAATTGAGTGATAGGGACGGGTAAAAGTGACCTGAGGATGTCGGCGAAATAGCCGCGAAATTAGAGAATAAGGTGATTGTATGGCTCCGATTTCATGGCGGATTAAATTAATCACTAAATTTTCCTCTTTTTCCATTGCCCGACGCATTTTCGGTACGATAGCCGGATTTAATTCCTCATCGGCATCAAGGACTAAAATCCAATCGCCAGTAACATATTTTAAAGCCTCATTTCTGGCATCGGAAAAATTACCCCGCCAATCGTAGCTAGGAACTATGGCACTGTAACTTTGAGCAATAGCGATCGTATCATCGGTCGAACCCGTATCCATAACGATCATCTCATCCACCACCCCTTTAACGCTATCCAAACAGCGCCGGAGATTTTCGGCTTCATTTTTGACAATCATGCAGAGACTAAGTTTAGGCATAACTTTACTCACTCTAGCGGTCAATCTTGAGGGATAGCGGCTAATCAATAACCCACTGATTAGCGCTCACCGATTATCGATCATCCTCTGAGTCTACCTTAAACCGTTCTACCGAAGAAAGCAGCTCCCGGGAGATACTCACCAATTTTTGCAGAGAACCCGCCACCCGTTGGGATTCTTGGGAAGTTTCCTGAGCAGTTAACTCCACCGACTGCATAACTTGGGCGACATTGAGGGAATTTTCCCGTTGTTTAACCGTATCGGCGGTAATCGATCGCACCAGCGTATCGATGCGGTTAGAAACTTGGATAATATCTTCTAGGGACTTCTTCGCCTGTTCCGAGCGCTCGGTGACATCGATAACCTGTTGAATCCCTTCCTCCATCGCCATCATTACCGAACCCGTTTCCGATTGAATCTGTAAAACGATCTGTTCAATTTCCTTAAGAGATTTAGCGGCTCTATCGGCCAACTGACGCACCTCATCGGCCACAACCGCAAAACCCCGGCCCGCCTCTCCTGCTCGCGCCGCTTGAATCGAGGCATTAAGAGCCAATAAATTGGTCCGCGAGGCAATCTGAGAGACTACCGCGACAATTTTCGAGATTTCCTGGGAAGCTTCCGCCAAACGCTTCACTTTTCGCGCCGTTTCTGATACTGTGTCGCGGATTTGCAGAATTCCCGCCACGGTTCTTTCCACGGAATCACCCCCCTTCAGGGCGGTAATCGAGGAAGTGCGGGCGACTTCTTCGGCTTCTCTGGCGTTTTCTGCCACCCGTTGAATTGAGTCGGTCATCATCTGTACCGAATTAAGGGTGACGGCCAATTCCTCCGCCATCCGCAGGGCATCGCTAGACTGATTGCGGGCGAAAGATTCACTATTGGTACTGCCTTGATTCACCTGTTTTGCCGCTTTTTTCACCTGTCGGACAATTTCGCGCAGGTTTTGGATCGTCAAATTAAAAGCATCGGCCACCGCCCCTAAAACATCGGCGCTTACCTCCGCTTCCACGGTCAGATCTCCCCGAGCCGCTCCTTCCACATCATCGAGAAGTCGAATCACTTGCCGTTGTAAGTCTTCCCGTTCCCGTTCCGTTTCGGCGGCGCGGCGTTGGGCTTCCGTGGTGGTAATTACCACCACCCGAGCCATCTGATTGAAACGATTGGCCAGTTGACCGAATTCATCTTCCGAGTAGATCGTCGCTTTAGCGTTAAAATTACCTTCCGAGAGATGATCGAATTGGCTTTGCAGATCGTTGAGACTGCGCTTAATCTGACTAATTAGCAACTGTAAACCTAGCCAAGTCAGGGCAAAGGTTCCCAATCCAGTTAATAACATCATTGCTGGTTTCGGTTGACTCCAAGGAGAAAGGCTGGCTGGTGCTGGTGGTATTGGGGCTGGTTTGGGGGCAACTTTTGCAGAAAGCCAAGAGGTGGTGCTAACGGCAAAAATTAACACCACCGGGGTAATACCCGCTAAAGCCGCTAAAATTAATTGCTTTTTGCCTAAAGAAGCGTTGACAAAAAAGCCTAATTTGCCCGGATTGACTTCCACCACTGGCTTGAGCAAGTGCTCGGAAGCATGGGTAAGATGACTATCTCTTTTGTCATTGGGGATTTTTAGACTAGAAGGATTAAAACTAGGCTCTCCCACACCAGAACTGGCATTAAGGCGCGCACCGGGTTCGGGGAGAAAACCACCACTTAAAGCTTCCCCCCCCGAACCGGTAAATAGCTCCCAGTCCCCCAGTCCTTGAACCGTATCCGTCAGAGCCAGTGGGGAAAAACCGTCTAAATCCTCATCATTGAGTTCTGGTTGCCCAAAATCTCCGGTTTCGTCTTCCTCGTATCTTTTTTGAGTGACTCTGCCCTGATTAAGGCCAGTTTTTGCCCCTTGTGGGTGGGTCGATTCCAGGTCAATGGCAAAAGTGCTTTCTTCTAGGGTATCCCTATAGGATAACTCCTGATCTCTACCGGTCAGGGGATTTCCCCCCAGATCAGAGGAAACCATAAAAGTGGCTTCTCCCGTTGACCCTAACTCACCGTCCCACCCTTCCTCCAGCGAGTCAATCTCCGCCGCTTCTAAAAAGGGGAAAGGGGCTTCCCCCTCCGCCGAATCGCTAGACCACTGGGAACCGTGAGAGCCAGGGCCCGGCAGGGTAAGGGAACTAAAGGCGGTTTCCTCCGATTCCTCAAAATCATCGTCATAGGAATGGACTTTACTTACCGTAGGCTCGCTGGGATCCTCCTCATTGAAAAGACTACTATTCCAATCCAGCCCTTTATTTTGTCCATCGGGGTCAGCCCCTTGCGACTTCCTGGGGCGAGAATGGTTAAAACCTTGACCTAGATCGAACGCTGCCTCGCTGTAGGCAATGCTTTCCGTAGCAGCGATCGTAAAATCTCCCTCCTCGGCTTCAAAACGCAATTGCCGAATCTGATCGAGACCACGCTGGGCATAATCGGCTAGATCGGAACTATTGGGAGAATTTTTAGCCAATTGCAGCACTTTTTCGTAACGCTCCTCCGCCAATCTGTATTGTTGTAGTCCTAGATGAATGTGACCCTGTAAAAGCATGACATTGGCATCCTCGGGATACTTGCTGATCATCTCTTTGACAATGACGGCGGCATCCTCAAGGTTGCCCTGGCAATAGGCGGTGTTAGCCTTTCTATAGAGTTTTGCGTATTCTGTCCCTGACGGCATTTGCCCCTCCCCTAGTAAAGTTAAATGAAGTAGTTAGTAGTTTCAAGAAAGAATTCCTATAAATCCTATTCTGCTATTTTTTTCAGGTTTTAAGCCGCCCAACGGGCAGAACGGAGTATGGCCAGATGATCGAGTAGTCCTAAGGTTTTTTTTGATTCTTGGCCCAGAATCCACTCCCCCTGCACATAGGGGGCGATCTGAGCGGGAATACTGGCGGCACTACCTAGTTTATCTGGGTCGAGCCATTCCATATCTCCCAAACGTTCCACCGCTAAACCGAGGATCGTTTCCTCTTCTTTGAGCGCAATTATGGGAATTTCGGCTCGATCGGTGTTTAAGCGGCTGCTATCCCCCAAAAATTGCCCGAGATCCGCCACCCAGATCACTTGACCCCGGAGATTGATCGTGCCGAGAAGCAAGGGTGAAGCATTGGGAATGGGGGTAATCCGATCGAGTGGTTGCTGTATTACCTCGCCAATGCCCACGGCACTAAGGGCAAACTCCTCCTGAGAGGGCAGATAAAATCGCAAGTACAGTTCACCGACGGGAGTTTCTAATTCCTGATTGTCGGGGGCGATATCTTGAGCGTTACCAGTAAAAAAATCGGCGTTGTTAAGCATGAGTTTAGTTCTCTTGCAACTAATAATTCGGGCGGCGTTTTTAGCTGTCTTGACCTATACCATAGATACACTGTCTCTGGTGAGGGCGATTTTATCGGCGCAACAGTTGTTTAATGGTATAAATGAACTCAATCGGTTCAAAGGGCTTGACAATGTAGGCATCGGCTCCGATTTTCATGGCCCAATAGCGATCAAAGACTTCCCCTTTCAAGGAACAAATGACCACCGGGACATTTTTGGTTTTTGGATCCGACTTGAGACGACGACACACCTCATAACCATTCATGCGGGGCATGACGATATCGAGGAGGACGAGATCGGGATTGGCTCTCTGAATATGTTCGAGGGCTTCTACCCCATCCGTGGCGATCGTGACCTTGATGCCGCTATTGCGGAGTAGATCACAGATCAGTTCCCGTTGCGTTTGGCTGTCTTCTACCAGCAAGATTTCGCTCATAACTCCCTACCTAGCTCGGCTGCCAAGAACAACAATGGCAAAAGATGCCCGATAATAGTCCCCTTTGACCGGATGCTCGGAAATTGCTCTCATTTTTGCCTCCAACGCAATCTGAAATTTATCAGGGGTTTCCCTCTAAACAAGGACTTGATTCACCCTTTCGGGTTTCATCTCTATAGTTCCCAATTCTACCGGTGAACTACTCTCAAGGTGGTTGAGAGCTTCCTATTTCACGGGGGATTCCCTCAAGACGGACTTACGCCCAGCTTTTGGTCTTACATCCCCTCTATAGGCAGTATCGCGCTTTTCCTAACGATAAGTACCTAAGCAAAATTAATTACACATTTCGATAAAGCTTTTGCCTCTTGCCTATTGCCTCTTGCCTGTCTTCACTAGGAAATTTATTTTGCATGACTACTTAATATCCCTAAGGCTTCATTTCTGATATTTATCGCCGCATTTATGTCCCGGTCATGGGTTGTTTTACAATGCACACAAGTCCAATTTCTAACCTCAAGCGGCAAACTACCCACTTGATTTAGACAGACATTACAAGTTTTAGAACTAGGAAAAACCTATCAACTTCGGTATAAGTTTTTCCTTGCCATTCTGCCTTGTATTTAAGCATTGTACAAAACATTCCCCAACCACAATCACTAATAGCCTTAGCTAAATTATGATTGCATACCATGCCTTTGACATTGAGATTTTCTACCGCAATAACTTGGGTTTCGTTAACTATCTGACGGGATAGTTTGTGCAGAAAATCCTCACGACATCTTGAGATTTTAGAGTGAACTTTAGCTACTTTACCTCTAGCTTTTTGACGGTTGTTACTTCCTTTCTTTTTACGCAATAGCTTTTGTTGTTTCCTTTTTAGGTTACGTTGATGTTTGGCTAAATGTCTAGGATTATCATATTTACTGCCATTGCTGGTAATAGCAAAATGATTCAGTCCTAAATCAATTCCTATGGCTTTACCTTCTATCCCCCCGTCTTCGTCACCACCCTTATCAAGGGGGGCAGGAGGGATTGTCCATCATCAACTAAAATAGAAGCGTAGTAAGTACCTAGGCAAAATTATTTACACATGACGATCATTGCCCCGTAAGGGTTTTAGCTCGATCGGGCAGGTAATTAATTTTGCATGACTACTTATTTACCGTCTGGGTTTTTTGAGATAGTAACAGTTTTAATTGTTCCTGCAAATTCCCAGTGACGAACACAATAAACCAATCCAATTTTAGGAAGCTTTAGATCTGACAGGGGGACAAGAAGGCTGAAATCCATATAGCATAAGCTTTTCATGGTTTTAGCTCGAAAAAGTTCGCCGCACCATCTCTCACTTATTAAGTACCTAGGCAAAATTATTTACACATGACGATCATTGCCCCGTAAGGGTTTTAGCTCGATCGGGCAGGTAATTAATTTTGCATGACTACTTAGGGTTTGCTGAATAAATATGAAATGTAGGCGAGGTAAGGACTTTAGGGCCTTTCTCGCAAAACCTTGCACCTGTTTTGCGAGAATCGTGGTTCAAAACCTTGCCTCTTCATCAGCGA
>NZ_SFBV01000321.1:0-17596 GCF_007095585.1 Microcystis sp. M_OC_Ca_00000000_C217Col | reverse complement strand
ATCATTTACAAATTACCCCAGAAAAGTCGCGAGGAAATTGAAGCTATGTTTGGACTAAGTGATTTAAAACAAACGAGAGTCTATCAAGAGGCACTGGCCGAAGGAGAAGAACGGGGTCTAGAACGGGGTCTAGAACGGGGTCTAGAACGGGGTCTAGAACGGGGTCTGCAAGAGGGGGAACGTCTGGTGGTGGAAAACCTGCTCCGAGTCCGCTTCGGTGAGTTAGACCCAGAAATTCAAGCTATTATCAGCCGGATTTTACAACTGTCCCCAGAAGAATTTACTCCTTTAGTTCTCCATTGTTCCAAGCAGCAACTCTTAAAGCGATTTCCCCCAGAAAAGTCGCGAGGAAATTGAAGCTATTACCCCCCTTATCAAGGGGGGAAGGGGGGATCGACACCCCCCTTATCAAGGGTAGGGTTAATTCATGAATTAACCCTACTATGAGAGTTAATTCATGAATTAACCCTACTACTGCCCCCAGAAAAGCTGAAAAAGTAGGGGCAAAGGTAGAAAACGGGTTTCTCGGAGAAACCCGTTTTCTGTGCGTTACTCACAGGACGCAAAGGTAGAACCCTGGAACTGGAAAAAACCAAAAACCCCCCCCAATAAGGGGAGGTTTTTTCTAGCCGAGGGGCAGAGGATTAGATAAACGTACCAAACTGAGCGTTGCCGAAGTTGTTGTAATCCGCGGCAGTCATGGTCACGCGGGAAATGATGGTGAAAGCATCTCCAGCAGCCATCTTGCTGTCGCCACCAACATCAACCTGACCAAGTACCATCTGGCTATTAGCCGAATCGTAGTAGGAGGTGAGAATATCAATACCAGCCGCAGCAACCTTGATCTCTCCACCAGCGATAGCGGCATTAAAGCCCGCTTGGGCGGAGTTGTCTTTAGTGATATTGCCAGTACCAGTAATTCTCAGGAAATTCGCAGTGAGAGTTGAATAGTCAACAATAGCACCTTGAGCCACATCAGTGGTAGCCACAGCATTACCAGCAGTGACAGCAAAATTGTTAAGTTGAGCGAATTTGCCACCACCATTAAGGGATGCAGAAACCTGAATCTGGTCTGTTGTGGTTGCCGTAGCGCCAGTGAGGAAATCGGTGACGGTGGTGTAGTCCTCCTGCTGATTCAGCTTACCCACAGCCCCCGCTGTACCGTCTGTGAGGCGAACCGTATCGAACCCATCCCCTAGTTTGATTTGGTCAGCACCAGCACCACCGGTGATGGTGTCTTTTCCAGCACCACCACTGATGAAGTCATTTTTATCACTACCAATCAGAAAATCATCGAAAGTGGAGCCGGTGAGGTTAATTCCCACATCGGATACCGATGGTGCGCTCATGGTTAAACCAGTGGTGCCGGCGGTTGCCTCCGTCAGGCCGGAAGCATCCAGTTTCTCGGCTTTCACTGCACCACCGATTGTCAGGCTGGAGTTACCAGTGATGGTGATGGTTTCCACCACACCAGCGGCCTGAGGAAGGGTTATCGCGCCAATAGTATGAGTACCAGCACCGGAGTTATTGACAACAAGCTTAAGTTGCTCGATCGAGCGGTTAGGCGTGTTGGTGTTATTCAGGTTGAGGTTGCCGACATCAATATTAGCCTTCTCTATGAATAAAGGAGTTCCGGGGTCATCGCCGTCGATGGTGAAGGTCAAAGAATCGTTGTTACCACCACCATTGGCTTCTACGTTGAGAGTAGCCAAGAAAGATGTATCTTCGAAGACGTTAACCGAGTTGGCACCTGCGGCAAAGCGGATCGTGTAGTCACCTAAAGTCGGTGCGGCTAGGGTCACCGTGGTGATCTTATCACCGATTAGGTCAGCCCGGAGAGTCTTGGTAGCCGTGCCACCAGTAGATAAAGTCAGGCTTTGGATATTTTTGATGTTGGCATCGGCCGCGATAATGGTTTCTGCATCTGCCGCCACTACTACCAAAGTGTTAGCACCCTCGCCACCGTCCACTTTATCGGTAGCGGTGAAGGTACCTGCAAGGAAACGGAAAGTGTCATCACCTTTGCCGCCGACGAAATCCACTGTACCGTTGCCCGCAGTCACGTCCAGATCACCTTCAAAGGCAGAAGCGTCCAGCTTGGTGGCGGTGTTGGGGAGAGCGGCAGCGATGAGGAGATCCTGATCTCCAGTGATGGTGATTTCCTTCGAGCCAGTGGCGGTTAGTGCCGCCACAGCGTTGGCTAAACCCTTGCTTGCGATGGAAATTTTTTCGTAACCATTGCCACCGGATACTGGGTTAAGTCCTAAGAAGAGGAAAGAGTTAGGAGCACCGGTGACGGGGCTATAGCGACCCACCTGATCGAGAGTTACAGCCACCGTATCTTCACTACCCGCTAGAGCGGCACCCGCAATAGTGATACCGAGTTCTACGTCAGAATTGATGGCAGTACGACTGACCGAGACTTTTTCTACCGCCGTCTGGAAGTTGCTGAGAATCAAGCCAGATGTACTATCTGATAGGTCAACATTTTTAACCCCAACAACATTAGCACCTAGTACAAATAAGTTAGCATCACCAGGCATAACGTCAATGTCAGTATTAACCACTTTGAGGGTCTCGATGCCCTTCATCGTCGGTAGCACCGGACCGGTATTGAGGGTGGCTCCACCGGTGTTGAGAACTGTCAGGGTGGGGTTGGTGCCGGAACCGGTGAGCTTGTCACCACTGTTGAAGGTGGCGTTAAATTCACCGAAATTATTGACCGTCGGAGCGAGGAAGCTATTGGCGGTGAGTATGTCCACACCTGCGGTGAGGATGGCACTGTTGCCCACACCAGCCGCCGCCTGGGCCGCCAAAATATTAAGGTCTTTGGCCGCAGTAACACTAGCCGCAGAGGCAGTGACGGTTTCAAGGATGCTCCAAGAGGTGTTGTAGTATTCCTCGGTAAAGCTAGTAATACCTTGCAGTTGGAACTGGGCAGCGAAATCAAGAGCTACTTCTGCCCGGTTGAGCAGGGCCTGTTGAATTGCAGGGGGCTGGAACTGGTTAAGGACGATGGGAAAATCCAGAATATTGGGGATGCCGTTGCCATCGCTGTCGGCGGGACTACCGTCGGAATTGGTTTGACCGAGCCAGTTAACCCAGTAGTCAATCTCGGCGGCATCTAAATCGGCTTCTTGTAGGCCGTAGGCATTGTTAAAGACCTCTAGAACGTACTGCTTTCTGGTAGCATCGGTGGCGGCCCCAGGGGCCGCCAAGAGGGGATAGGTTTCTTTGGCCGCATCCGAATTGGCGAAAACAAGAACCGTTTCTTCCCAGCTTAGGGATGTCAAGCTAGGGTTAGTCTGCCACAAGCTAATGTCAGAGGCTGACGGAGCTTGGGAAGCATAAAGAATATTTAACGAAGCGTACACTTCTTGACTGATTGCCATGTTTTTAATCTCAACTCCTCACGGTTATGATAATTTGAGTCCGTCCAGAGGTCGGGGGACCCTAACGGCTACTCGGATAAAATTATAACAAGTCTTTCCCGTTTGGGCAAGTAGAAATCCTGTGGACATAAAAAAGTTATTCCTTGGACAGTCTGAATGGTGGCTTGACCCCCAGTTTTTCCCGCATGAAAAACTGGGGGTAGGAAAAGCCCTCTTAAGTATGGCTCAGTTTCCCCTTCCCGAAATAGTGATCTAAGGACTGTTTAATCCTGTCCCTTGCTCTCCAACTTGGTACTTGGTCTATCGTATATCTAAGAAGAAAATAGACTGTTCTTCTTTTCCCTCGCACGGCAAGGACTAGACGGGTTAGGAAAGTCAAGCCACTCTAGTTCTCATAGTACCAAATCGGGGCAATACCGGCTTGAGTATTTACAAAAATACAATCTAATGTGGTTAGCACTCCCCCTTGATCGCGATAGGCATCGGCCACATCCCAAAGCCGAAAATTAAAGGATAATAACCAATCGGCGATTTCGGTTAAGAGGGGAGTTTTTTTGCCATAGCCCCGATAGAGCCAGCATTCGAGAAAGAGAATATCGACTTTAGGTAGGGTTTTAACGGCCCCTTTAAGTATAGACAACTCCGAGCCTTGGGTATCAATTTTGATCACTTGGGGATGGGGTAAACCAAGTCGGGCAATTGCGTCATCAATTGTTAACATTTGCACCGAGATGGGAGTGGTGGGCTGACTATCATCACCGGTTGGCAAGAGGCTACTGCTCACCACGTCCGTGGAAACATTCATCGTCACCTCGCCGCAGGTTTCACCTAGGGCGTATTTGTGTAGATGAAAGGAAGGATAGACTCGCAGAATTTCTGAGATTAATTCCCGATAGTCGCTGCTGTAGTCGATGAGGGGTTCAAAGAGATAAAATTCAGCTTCCTGCAGCACCTGTTTGATATAGTAGGACCAGCCACTATTAGAAGCACCCACATCAAAGATCACCCTCGGGGTGTAACCTAGGTTTTGTAGTCGTTTAAATACCTGTCGATCCAACTGGAGGACTTGAGGATCTAAGTCATCAAGCATTTTTTGGTAATCAGACCTTAATTGCAGTTTTTCAGAGTTCATATCCTTTGAATTACTTCGGGTTTATCTTTTTCGGTACAATTTCATCCCATAAGTGCCTGTATCTAACTGTTCTCCTGTATCGTACCACTGGGGGAGTGAGTCGCCAACAATTTCTGCTAATCCGGGATTCCAAGATGCTCTAGCACTGGCCCTAGGATCAATGACAATTAATGAAAGATTATCCCTATCCTCTGGTGTCATCTGCCCATTATAAAGGGGGAAATAAACTCGTTTAGCCCGAGACTTGAGGGCGTAGAATGTTTGAAAATCAGCGTAAATATGATCCTCATGATTGATTTTGTTGTCAAGAAAGTTTTGTACTTTAGTGTAGTCATTCTTTTCCCATTGTTGTAAGGTAATTTGCGCTAGGTAAGGTAGTCCTAGTAAGTTGGCGTAAAATAATAAAACTAAAAAAGCTATACTAATAATTGTCGTCTGAATTTTGCCCGTATTCTTTTCTAAAATATTATTAAAACTCCAGCAAATACAAATGATTAAGGGAAACATCGACATCCAACTATAATAAAGTGGATATTTCCCCAGAAAACACATAGTAGTTGGTATGGTAATAACGGTGATCAAAGCAAAAAAGGAAGGAGAACGCCACCGGAAAGATTTGGTCAATAGTTCATAAAATATCAAGATGATCAGCAGTACTGACAGCGGGGGAAAAGACGGATGCAAGCAGCCACCACACAGATAATCTTTCTGGTCAAAAAGTTTGCTCACTCTGGAAAATATTATATCAATGACACTTCTGTTAAGGTTGGCATTGGCAACACTATGACCCAAAGTCAGACTAACAAAATCATCCCAAACACCATTAGTTGAGTAAAGTGCATAAAGAAATAACATTCCTAAAATAAACCCCCCGCCTAGAGCGACAAATTCCCGCCAAAATCTCTGAAAGTTGAAAAGGAGTAGGATACCTCCAAAAATTATGGCAAAGACCACTGCTGACAATCCAGAAAGGGGGAAGAAAAATCCAATAATTGTCATAGTAAGCCATCGGATTTTAGCATCTTTTATTAAAAAAGCCCCCAAAACCAGTGCTGATAAGAAAATGCAGGAAGTGTCGTACCTTCCCGATATATAAATAAAGGTAATTCCTGTTGGCAAAAGACAACTAACCACTAAGAGTATTCTTAGCCAAGAAAACTTAATTAAAAGCAATTTCTTGATGAATAACCAAATTACAGTGATGCTAAGAAGCATTAACACATAATTAAAAAGCCTAACTTTTTCAATACTAAATCCCAAAACTTTTATCCATAAAGCCAGCAAAACCGTATAAAGAAAAGAAGTGCTAACATGGAATTCCTGAGCATTTTGATGATACCAAGCAGCCGAGGTAAAACTGTCGTATAAAGCTAGATTAGCTGCTGGTTCTGCCAATACTACTTCATCTATCCACACGGGTTGTAATCTAGGTCCAAAGAATATGCCTACTAGCAAAAAAGCAATTCCCAAACCGATGAGAATCAAAATTTCACTGGTTAAGGAAATATTTTTTTTCATAATCATTACTCACCTAGTTAGTTAGTTTGTGAAAAAAATGATTGACACCTAAGTTTCTAGGCTGAAAAATAAGTAGCTGGCATAACGGAAGCAGACCAAAGTAAGGCTTGATGGAAGACCTGATAATCTTGGAAAAAGAAAACATTGCCCCAAGAATTGTCGAGGGAATAGGCAGAATTACAGTAATAACTAACGTCGGAACTGCCCCAAATACGATAGATGACTAGATGCCAATGATAATCTCTTTCTTTCATGGCCTTGACTAAATCCGGTAATTGATTCATCGCTCCCGAACGACCAAAGGGGAAATTTTTATCCCAAAATTCTGCAACTACCACGGGATAACGATAGTTACCCATACCTTTGATTACTTCTAAATCAAAGCCTTCTGTGTCAATTTTAACCAAACCAATATCTTTAGGTAATTCCTCGGCATCCTGGAGACTAGCTAGGGTTTTAACAGTAACGGGAATAGTATCGGTAAATACTAAACCTTCGGAAAGAGAATGCTTAGTTAAACTGCTATAAAAGCTGGCATCTTGATAGGTGTTGTCTGGGGTTTCATCGGTTGCTATATGGAGTTCTTGGGTTTGATTTTCGGAACCGAGAGCAAAGGGAAAAAGCCGAAAGTTAGGATGATCACCGAGGCGATTTTTGAGCTTATCGATTACAGCAGGAAAAGGTTCAAAGGCATAAACTTGATAACCAGCTTGTAGGAGACGACTAGAAACATCGCCTCGATTAGCGCCAATATCTACTGCAAGACGATGGGGAAGATAGGAATATAAATAAGTCATTAATTCGATGTCTAAATCTTGAAAATATTGTTGATCCGTAATGACTTTATATTTTTGAGAGTGAATATCTTCAAAGATTTGGCGGTTGTCTTCGCTGATTTGATGGAGATTTTCTTGTATTTTTTGTATGGTTCCAAAAACAGCATCACTTTGCTGTTGGTAAGCTTCATAAATTCTCTGGAAAGAATCGAGAATTATATCATTATGTTTTTGGGAGTCTAATCTCACATCGCTGGCTATTTTTTGGAAAGTGTCGAGAGTTAATTCGTTCTGTTTTTGAGATTGGCTGGCTATTTTTTGGAAAGTGTCGAGAGTTAATTCGTGCTGTTTTTGAGATTGGCTGTGATTTGTCTGGAGTTGTTCCGTCAAGACTTGAATATTTTTAATTATATCTACGGAAAACTTCAGTAAAAAAGCTTGATTTTCCAGTAATAAATCAGCCTTTCGCTTGGTTTCTGTATTTTCTTGTCGGATTTGCTCCGTGGAGTTATTGAGTTGCTCAACCTTAAAAGCTAAGGGATCAAGCTGATTAAGTTTCTCCAGTTTCTCCAGTTTTTCCAGTTTTTGGATTTGTTCCAGTTGGACATGACTGAGTGAATCAAGTTTTTCTAGAAATAAATCTTTGACTGCTTTAAATCGCTGAACTATTTTATTTTTGGCTAATAATTGTTTGATCATTTTGGCTAGTGATTAGGGAAATTGTCTTAAGCTTGACTGGGAGAATTTTCAATTTTGCGGCTAGTTTCAGGAACTAACAAATCTTGGCGAATAAAAACCACTTCCTTTTGGAGGAGTGTGCCATCAATGGGGGATCTCCATTCGCCGGTTTCGTCATAATAACGGAAACCAAGCTGATCCAAAAGATTAAGCATTTCATTGAAGACGAGAGCGTTCTGATCATAGCGAATAAAGGAGAGTTCAGCAACGACTAAATCCACCTGAGCGATAAATTCTTTGGCTCCTTCTAAGACGATATGCTCGGCACATTGCACGTCTAATTTTAATATTCCTCTGCCAGAAATTTGCTGATCTGTCGCCACCTGATCGAGGGTTTTTACCGCCACTGTAATCGTTTCATAGTTTCTAAAATCGGCGGGAGTAAGTAAGGAACTACCGTACAAATCGGGGGAAACTTGAAAACTTAACTGACCAGCTTGATTAGAGATGGCAATTTCTAGTAATTCCGCTTTAGGAATATTACAGATATAGTAATTTCTGGCCGATTGCTCGTATTTTGAGATTAGCGGATCGATGAGGATAAAGCGAGCTTCTGGGAATAATTGACTAGCGGTATGAGACCAAATACCGTGGGAAGCTCCCACATCAACCACAAAATCGGGCTGATATTTTTGCCCTCGTAAACGTCGCATGACTTGATAAACTGGCATATAGTCTTTATAAATCTTTTTGGGGACGGGTGGCTCAATAAAGTGAACTAAATCGATCGGCGATCGAGGTAAAATCGCTTCAAATCTGTCATCGGCTGCTTGTTCTTTTTCTAGGGACTGCCACACCCAATCGTTAATATCTTGATCAGAGAATTTTGCCGCTACCTTAACGGCATTTTCTCGCATTCTTTGCTGATTTTCGGGGTTAAGAACGTGGTCCACGGCTGCTGCCAAACTTTCAGGCGTATAATCACAAACCACACCAATTTGAAAGCGATTAATAAAGTTAGCGGCCGAGGTTTTATTACTGCCTAAAAGAATTACTGGGGTGTTAGCGGTGGCGAGGTTAAAAATAATCCGGCCAGGTAAACTAAGACGAGATAATTCTGTCCGATCATCTCTTTCGTCCATGGTTCCGGTGGGAACAATAACAAAGGGATATGCTTGTAGTTGTTGTCCTAGTTGTTCTTCGGGATAAAGTCCTTGGCTATAAAGTCCCCATTTTTCTAATTCTGCGGCAGATTCTTTAAGCCAATAATAGTTAGAATTGCCATACCAATCTAGTTTAATTCCTGCTCCTTGAATACTCTCTAAAAGAGATTGAAACCATTGAGGACTCCAAATGCTCCCTAATAAAGCTCCCCATTTTTCTTGACAGCGTTGGGGAGAAACTTCGGCAACTTCACTACTAATTAGACGGTGAGGAACGATCGCTGGTAGGAGCCAAAATTTGTAGCCGTACTTATTCTCGTAAGCGTCGCGGAGTTCGGGATGGGTGGCAAAACGAACGGAACATTTGCTTAAAAACTCTTTCATCAAATCATCGGATATCTCCTGAACGCAGATATTCTGATCGTCCATGATGTAGGTGGCAAGGGGAACATTAAATAATTCCTTAATAGCGATCGATGTCAGAATGTCGCTGGCATAGTAGGGGACACAAAAAACTTTTTGGACTTGATGGTGTCCGAGAGTTTGTAGAATTGATTGAAATATCGCCGGTCGCGACATTTTCTTATGGTCAAGATGGAAGCTTAAGACCCCGAATTGTTGTTCACCGCCATAGTGATTATCGGAACGGATGGAAATAATCTCGCTATCATCGGGAAAGATTCTTCTGACCAAGGCTCCTGTCCCGTGACTTTGATTGACTTCACTAGCGGTGACGATCACACTGCACTTAAGGCTATTTTTCTCGAATTGTTCAAAGCGATTATCGATGGGTTTTCCCTGTTCTAACGATCTCCAGAGCCAATCATCAAAATGATCGGCTTTTAAGCTTTTGGCTAATTTTTGACTGGAATAACGGAGCCGCAGTTGATTGCTTTCTCTTCGCAGTTTCTCTATTTCTGTTAATAGGCTTTGAGCTTTATAATCACAGACAGTTCCTAGGTCGAATTCTTTGACGAACTGAGCGGCGGCACTATCTTCACGACCAACAATAATGATCGGAGTATTAGCAACGGCGGTAATAAAGGGAATGCGGGAAGGTAAACTCAAACAGGCGAATTCGGGACGATCTTGCTCGTTTTCAGAACTGGCGGTGGGAACGATTGCAAAAGGGGCTTGACGTAAGTAGTAGATGAGAGCATCTTGGCTGCAGTAACCTTTAAAAAAGATACCATCTTGTTCTAACTCTGCTTCTTGGAATTGCAACCATTGACGATTAGGATTGCCATACCAATCTAATTTGATCTGGGATTCTCGACATAATTGCCTGAGATTTTCTAACCAAGTCTGAGACCAGATATTACCGATCAAAATCCCTCTTGCCATAGAATCGGGGACGGTAATTTCTGGGGGTATTAAATAACTTTCTACTAGGGGCGGTACAAACCAAATTTTTCTTTCGTATTTTTTACTATAGGCTTGACAAAGAGGCTGAGAAATGCCTAAAATTAGATCGCTGCTATCGATTAATTGCTTAACAATCCCATCGGCCACAGCCCTGACATAGATGTTTTGATCATCCATCAGGTAGGTACAAACGGGTACTTGAAAGAGGGCTTTTAGGGCTATGGCCACATAAAAATCTTCGACAAAGTAGGGAATTACTAGGACTCTTTTCGGTTTTAAATGAACAAATAAATTTTGGATCTTTAATAAAATTTCCCCGTAGGAACAACCTCGCACATCCAGACAAAAATTATGGACTCCAAAATCTTGCTCTCCTCCGTAGAGATTAGTGGTTCGTAAGGAGACTATCCCACTGGTATCAGGGAAAATTCTCTTTAAAAGAACCCCGACACCGTGATTCTCATTGATTTCGTTTGAAGATACTATAATATCATAACTTTCTCGGAATTTGTCGGCAAGATTATTTAAGTCGTGTAACGACAAACTAAGTTTTTTTTGTAGTTCCTGATAAGAGGTGATCATAATGATTAATTATAATAGAGTTTAACTATAGACATTCCACTGCCTCTGACAGGGTTTCCCAGAAAAACAAAGTATAACCTCGTTTTGCTTACTGCCTCGTCATTAAGATAACTGCTGTTTTTTTTCTTGGTTATCCCTCTAGAAATTTTATATTTTTCCCTATACCCTGTCAAATTTATTCTTATCCATCCCAGAAAACGGAGATTGCTCCTTGCAGGTCTTAATGTTTTAAGATTGTTCATCTCCTTTTTACTAACTTCAGTGATTGCTATCACAATGACCTGTTTATATCACTTTTTGTTTCCCCATCGGGAATTATCATCTTGCCTTGGCAGACTAGAACTGATGCACCACCCACAGAAACTTCCGTGATTGACCGGTTGTTTTTCTGAAACTTTAATTGTAAACTGCTGGGTCTGCCCATTTCCACTCCTTGGATTATCGTCCATTGATTCATCCCTTCCCTAGAAGATTCTAACCCGCCTAGATAGCCCGCTAAAGCGGCCACAGCCGAACCAGTGGCGGGATCTTCCATAACTCCCAAACCGGGGGCAAACATTCGGCCATAAATACGAGATTGGGGTGATTCTGGGTCAAAACAGCAGACAAAAAGGGAGTTAGCAGGGGATTGACCTAATAATGATGACCAGAGAGTTAGATTAACTCTGATTTTCCCCAAAACATCTCGATTTTTGACGGGGATGAATAAAAAAGGGAGACCGCAGGAAAAGGCGCGGGGGGGATAACCGGGTAGGAAATCGGCAACGCTGAGGGAAAGAATCGCCGCTAAATCATCGAGAGCATGATTATCCGTCACTAATTCCGGCAATTGTGCCACTTTTAACTCACTATAGACTGGTTTTTCCCCCTCCATGAGAATTTTCACCGGTACTAAACCGACTCCTTCCTCTAGATAAATCGTGGTTTCTTGGTGGGGGGAAATAGCAGCGATTAGGGCTAAAATATAGGCTGTGCCGACGGTAGGATGACCAGCAAAGGGTAATTCGGTACTGGGGGTGAAAATCCGGACTTTTTTAGTGCCTTGGGGCGTTTCTGGCGGAAAAACGAAGACTGTCTCCGAGAAGTTAAATTCGGCGGCGATTTTTTGCATCTGGGTGCGGGTTAATCCAGACGCTTCCGGAAAAACCGCCAGGGGATTACCGCCAAAAATGCGATCGCTAAAAACATCGGCGGTATAGTAGGAATAGGTAGGCACGCGGGGGATAGAGCAACAGTGATCGGAGAATTTTTTCATCTTACACCTATTTTCACCTCTGACCACCCTGGTGGTCTGTCTAGGGATAGATGATCCTTGTCAGTCCTGTTAGTCTCTCTATTAAGAAATAATGAAAATACAGAGTTTTTCCTAAAGATAAGGTATGTCTTGATAGGGCATTGTCTCGGAGTCTCCTAATAACTGCTATAGGCTCTACTACTTATTCGCTTCTAATCTGGCTAATAAACTGACTAACTTATCTCTGACGGAATTGTGGGTGTATTCGTCTTCAGGGTGAGGTTTTTGATGGGGTTTTTGAAAATAGGGACGTTCCCCGTATAATTGTCCCCATTTCACATCGACTCGGTGTACTAATTCATAGAGTAATTCTTGATTGTCTAAAATTTCTTCTAGGATTAACTGTAAAGCTTGAACGGGATTATCTAAATTTTGACTGACTTTTGTTAATTCTTCATCGACGATAAGCTGTAAAATTATCTGCAAAGCTCCCGAAGAATCACCTAAATTAGCGGCAATAAATTGTTTAATCTCTGTGGTAACTTGCACTAATTTGGGGACAGGAGATTCCCCTTTGAGGAAATCCGCCCCCTCTTGAGCGATAAAATCTGCTAGGGTAAACGAGCGCCTTTCGATGATATCTTGGGAAAAATCCGGTTCTTCAGGGGTCATAAACTAAAAAGATTAAGTAGCTGGTTATAATTAAATTAAAAATGGATTTTAGGTTCGATCCCCCCTGCCCCCCTTGATAAGGGGGGTGCCGATCCCCCCTTAGTCCCCCCTTAATCCCCCCTTGATAAGGGGGGCATCTGACAACTTTTAACGCCTACCTACTTAGCGATAATAGACTCTAAGACTTATTGTGACATTTTTAGGAATATCTATGGGCATCGATCGCAGAGAGTTTCAGCAGCGTCGTCAGCAGGTAATGGAAAAAATCGGCCATGGAACCGCAATTTTTCGCAGTGCGCCCATGGCGGTCATGCACAATGACGTAGAATACACCTATCGTCAGGATAGTGACTTTTTTTACCTGACAGGATTTAATGAACCGGAGGCGGTGGCGGTTTTAGCACCCCATCACCCCGAACATCAGTTTATCCTGTTCGTGCAGCCAAAAGACCCCGAAAAAGAAACCTGGACTGGCTATCTCCACGGTGTGGAAGGAGCAAAGGAGATTTTTGCTGCTGATGAGGCCTATTCTATCGAAGAATTGGAGGAAAAATTACCCCAATATCTCGAAAAAGCCGAACGAATTTATTATCATCTCGGCCGGGACAAAACTTTTAATACAAATGTTCTCAATCACTGGCAAAAATTAATCGCCACTTTTCCCCGTCGCGGCACCGGACCGACTGCTTTAGAGGATACTAATTTTATTCTCCATCCTTTGCGCTTGCTGAAAACCGAGGCCGAATTGGACAATATTCGCAAAGCAACCGCTATTTCAGCACAGGCACATAATCGCGCCAGAGAATTCACAAAAGTTGGTCACTATGAGTATCAAATTCAAGCGGAAATTGAGCATACTTTTCGCCTAGAAGGGGGTATGGGTCCTGCTTATCCTTCTATTGTCGCTAGTGGTGCTAATGCCTGTATTCTGCACTATATCAACAATAATCGCCAAGTACAAGAAAATGAGCTTTTATTAATTGATGCTGGTTGTGCCTACAATTACTATAACGGTGATATTACCCGCACTTTTCCCGTTAATGGTAAATTTACCCCTGAACAAAAAATTATCTATGAAATTGTTCTGGAAGCTCAATTAAAGGCGATTGAAGTGGTGAAAACTGGTAATCCTTATAATCTTTTTCATGACACAGCCGTGAGGACAATTGTGGAGGGATTAGTAGATTTAGGGCTATTGATCGGCGACATTGATGAGATAATTAAAGAGGAAAAATATAAGCCTTTTTATATGCACAGAACCGGCCATTGGTTAGGATTAGATGTCCATGATGCGGGAGGTTATAAAGTTAACGAAGAAACTTGGCAAACTTTGCAACCCGGTCATGTTTTAACCGTGGAACCCGGTATTTATATCGCCCCCGATATTAAACCTGCTGAAGGACAGCCGGAAGTGCCAGAAAAATGGCGGGGTATCGGTATCCGTATCGAAGATGATGTGTTAGTTACTGCCACAGGAAATGAGGTTTTAACTGCAACAGTTCCCAAAAAAGTTGAGGATATCGAATCTTGAGTAAAAAGCTAGGTGTTAAAAATTGTCAGTTTCCCCCTAACCCTAGGGTTGATTCATGGTAGGGTTGATTCATAGTAGGGTTGATTCATAGTAGGGTTGATTCATAGTAGGGTTGATTCATGGTAGGGTTGATTCATGAATCAACCCTACCCCCCTTAAGGAGATTGAATTAAGTTTTTTCTAGAGATTATCATGATTGCTACCAAAGAAAAATTATATACCTTTGCGGAATATTTAAATTATCAGGACTCCACAGATAATAAGTACGAATTATTTAACGGAGAATTAATTTCTATGCCGCCCGCTAGTGGCTTTCATGCTTTGATACTTAGATATATATTTAAGGTGTTAGAAAGGGAAATAGAGAGGCTACAATTAGACTGGCAAGTTATGCCCGCTACGGTGGGAATTCGCACCGATAAAGCTAAATCGAGAATTCCAGACTTAATGATTTTAACTGCTGAACAATGTCAAGAGATTAGAAATATGACCACAGCAGTGATTGAATTTCCTCCCCTGTTAGTTGTAGAAATTGTTAGCCCGGGTAATGCCGATGATGACTACCGTTATAAGCGTTCAGAATACGCAGTGAGAGGCATTCCTGAATACTGGATTATCGATCCTATGGCTCTAAAAATATCGGTTTTAACCCTGATTTCGGGATTTTATGAACTGGCAGAATTTAACAACGAAGATAGGATAAAATCGGTAACATTTCCCGATTTAAAATTAACTCCTCAAATGGTCTTTGCACAGTAAAATCTTAGCTGGATACTTTTATGATTGCTACCCAACAAAAAAAATATACCTTTGCAGAATATTTAAATTATCAGGACTCCACAGATAATAAATACGAATTATTTAACGGAGAATTAATTTCTATGCCTCCCGCTAGTGGCTTTCATGCTCTAATTCTTGCCTTTCTTTATGATTATTTAATGGCAGAAATTAAAAGATTAAATCTAACTTGGAAAGTCATGCCTGCTACGGTGGGAATTCGCACCGATAAAGCTAAATCGAGAATTCCAGACTTAATGATTTTAACTGCCGAACAATGTCAAGAGATTAGAAATATGACCACAGCAGTGATTGAATTTCCTCCCTTATTAGTTGTAGAAATTGTTAGCCCCAATAATGCCGACGATGACTACCGTTATAAACGTTCAGAATACGCAGTGAGAGGCATTCCTGAATACTGGATTATCGATCCTATGTCCCTAAAAATATCAGTTTTAACCCTGATTTCGGGATTTTATGAACTGGCAGAATTTCACAAAGAAGATAGAATAATATCGGTGACATTTCCCGATTTACAATTAACTCCTCAAATGGTTTTTGCCCAGTAGCATTATTAACGATTATGACTATCCCCTTAGAAATCCAACAACGTTGCCAACAACTAAAAACAGAACTACAAAGAGCCAGTTATGCTTATTATGTTCTTGATGATCCTTTTATACCCGATAGCGTTTATGATCAACTTTATCGGGAATTAGAAGACCTAGAAAAGCGTTATCCCCAATTAATCACCCCCGATAGTCCCACCCAAAGAGTCGGAGATAAAATCTCTAGTCAATTTGTTTCTGTTCGTCATAATATTCCCCTGTATAGTCTCGAAAATGCCTTTAACCTCGAAGAATTAAATAAATGGGGCAACCGTTGGCAAAGATATGTAAATGAAACCCAAGACACGGAATATGTGTGTGAATTAAAAATCGATGGTTCCGCGTTAGCTTTAACCTACGAAAACGGCTTTTTAGTCAGAGGTGTTACCAGAGGGGATGGAGTCACTGGCGAAGATATTACCCCCAATGTGCGGACAATTCGCTCTATTCCTTTACGCTTAAATATAGACAATCCCCCGGCAATTGTGGAAGTGCGCGGCGAAGCTTTTTTACCCCTCGATACCTTTGATAAAATCAATCAAGAAAGAGAAGAAAAAAGGGAATCTCTCTTTGCTAATCCCCGCAATGCAGCAGCCGGAACCCTACGACAATTAGATCCGAAAATAGTTGATAAAAGACGCTTACAATTTTTTGCCTATACCCTGCATTTAGAGGATAACCATATCACCACTCAATGGCAATCCTTAGATAGATTAGAAACCATGGGATTTCTGGTTAATCCCCACCGTCAACTCTGTCCATCCCTGCAAGAAGTGGCGCAATACTATCAAGATTGGCAAGAAAAACGTCATCAATTAGCCTACATGACCGATGGTGTCGTAGTCAAAATCAACGATTTACAGCGACAAAATCGGTTAGGATTCACCCAAAAATTCCCCCGGTGGGCCATCGCTTTAAAATATCCTGCCGAAGAAGTCCCCACAGTAGTTAAAGATATTATCGTCAATGTGGGACGCACCGGCGCGGTTACACCCATGGCGGTGATGGAACCGGTACAGGTAGCAGGAACCACCGTACAAAGGGCTACTTTACATAATAGCGATCGAGTGGCCGAATTAGATATCCGCATCGGTGACACGGTAATTATCCGCAAAGCGGGGGAAATTATCCCAGAAGTGGTGAGAATCCTGCCCGAATTGCGTCCTCCCCAGACTTTACCCTTCCAGATGCCCACTAATTGCCCTGAATGTCAATCTCCCCTAGTCCGTCCGGTGGGGGAAGCGGTGACGCGCTGTGTCAATAGTTCCTGTCCGGCGATTTTGCGGGGAAGTGTAGTACATTGGGCCAGTCGCGATGCTCTCGATATTCGGGGATTAGGGGAAAAAGTGGTGATTTTGCTGATTGAACAGGGATTAGTTACCACCATTTCTGACCTCTACAGCCTCGAAAAAACGGAAATTGCCAAATTAGACCGAATGGGCGATAAATCAGCCTTAAATTTGATTACAGCTATGGCTCAGAGCAAAAATCAAAGCTGGTCGAGGGTACTTTATGGGCTAGGGATTCGCTATGTGGGCAGCGTTAACGCCAAAATTCTCGCGGAAAGTTTTCGGACTGTGGAGGAGTTAGCTAACGCCAGCGTGACTGATTTAGCTTCTGTCTATGGTATCGGTGAAGAAATCGCTCAATCGGTCTATGATTGGTTTAAAATCGCCGCTAATCGGGATTTAGTCGCTAAATTACAGGCGGCTGGTTTACAATTTGCCGCAGCAGCAAAAACCACCACCACTAAAGCGACTTTAGCAGGGAAAACCTTTGTCATTACTGGCACTTTACCAACTCTCAAACGGGAGGAAGCCAAAGAATTAATCGAAAAAGCTGGGGGGAAAGTGACGGGTTCTGTCAGCAAAAAAACCGATTATTTAGTGCTAGGAGAAGCGGCGGGTTCTAAGCTAGAAAAAGCCCTAGAATTGGGCATTACTCAGCTAACCGAAGCACAATTACTCGAATTAATCAAGGCTTAAAAGCTTAAGATTGCAGCAAATCCGCCGAAGCATTAAGTAGAGTCTGCGGCAAAAAGTTTTTCGGTGGGGGTAGGGTGTGGGGTGTGGTGCGATTCGTTGGCTAGAAACTAGACAGTAAGACGTTTAGAGGATTAGCCGCTTGGTAAATGTAGTACCTTGATAACTTTATAACCATACAGGTGC
>NZ_SFBV01000320.1:0-12774 GCF_007095585.1 Microcystis sp. M_OC_Ca_00000000_C217Col | reverse complement strand
AATGGTTTTAACTTCAACCAGTCGATTCTCGATTCTCAAGGTCGTGTAATCGGTACTTGGGCCGATGTGTTAAACCGCGCTGGTATCGGTATGGAAGTAATGCACGAGCGCAATGCACACAACTTCCCCTTAGACTTAGCTAGTGGTGAACAGGCTCCTGTGGCTCTGATTGCTCCCGCTATCAATGGTTAATTCCTAGTCTGAACGAAAAGGCACTCCCGCAAGGGGGTGCTTTTTTGTGGCTTTCTGGTTACTTTCAGAGAAGATGCCAGAATCTAGGGATAATGGGGGACAATCAGGCTAATTGATTTGGGTTGGCTGAAATAAGTATCAATTCTTTCGTTGGTCTTAAGATTTCTCCCACACCCCGTATCGCTTTCAATCTGCTTGTCACCCCGTTAGCCATGGTTGCCACGATAGTCCGATATTTGCTCGAATTGTTCTAGAAGGAGCATTTTTCTAGATGATCCTTTACTTAATCTCTAGTTTACTCCTTCTCTTTTGTGTCAGTCCGCGGTTAAGCTTCGCTGGTGCGACGAATACCTTCGTCGAGAATGAAGAACTGAGGGTTAAGAGAAGCCAACGGCTCTCGCAGTTTTTCGATTTCGGCAGCGGGAGCGTGAACTTCTAGGCGAATAATCTTGGCGATTTTGAGAACTTCGTCTAGCAGTTCCCCGACGTTTTGTAGGTGGGCAAGAACTGCGGAGGCATCGACGTAACCCTCGCGGCAATGAGCAATATTGCCGCTAAAGGAAAAAGCATAATGGATACAGCCCTCTTCGGTGCGGGTTCTCTCAATGAACTTGGGGCCTAGTTCCTTAAACGCAGCAATTTTTCCTTCTTGTACTTCAAAGTAGGGTACTAGAGTACAGCAAGTATCGATTTTGAACATTAGATTCTCCTTTTAGGTGGTGCGGAGGGGTATCCCGCGTTTGTGGTCTCTTCTGTCAGACGCTTCACGAATTGGAAGCAAGTTAGTCCAAAAGAACCCTCGTCTTTTGTTTCTCACGGGTTTCCATTCAGACGCTTCACGAATTGGAAGCAAGTTGATGAGGTTCTGACCTAATTCTATCTAGGTATAAGTAGGGTATGCTGAAAAAGCTTTTCCTGGGGGCAGGGTGTGGGGTGTGGGGTTTTATCGATTTTTAGGTGGTCAACTACCTAATTTTCAGGGAAAAAGTCCAGGGATTTTCCCCCCGATCCCCGCAATGGCTGGCACTTTTTGAGGGAAAAAAAGTCCAAAAGTCTTATCCAACAAGGTTGTTAGATTTATTCAGCAGACCCTAACTACTTAAGGGACTTGCGTGAGAATAATATCCCAATCGATCGGAGGGCGCAAGCTTTGCGCCCCTACAGTAACGGATTTTGTCCACAATGTAGGAGCGAACTGCGTTCGCCCAAAAGGTACATTATCAAAGCGCAAGTCCCTAAGTAAAAAAACTTAATATAAATTGGGTTGGGGATAGGCCGAAACTCTGCTGCTATCCCAGCCAGTCAACCTGATTTTTTGGTGGAATTGATGGCAAAATCTTCTTAGCCTCAACTAACTTTAATCAAGCCCAACAATTTCCCCCTTACCGGCAATCACTTCGCCGATTTGGTAGGCATTAATCCCAGAGGATTGGAGTTGATTAATAGTCAATTGCGCCAGATCCGATGGGACAATGATCACAAAACCGATACCCATATTAAAAGTATTAAACATGGCTTCGGAATTAACCGAACCCATCTGGGCTAACCAGTGAAAAATCGGCAAAATTGGCCAACTTTCGCGGTAAATCTGCACAGAATGCCCTTTACCTAAGCAGCGGGGCAAATTTTCCGGGATGCCACCCCCGGTAATGTGGGCCATGGCGTGAATATCTAACCCAGAGCGCAGCAGTTCTAGCACAGGTTTAACATAAAGTCTAGTGGGAGTTAACAAAACTTCACCTAAGCTAGAGCCAGCCAAAATTTCGGGGCAATCTTGCCAATTTAAGCCCTGGGTGTCGATAATCTTACGAACAAGACTAAAACCGTTACTGTGAACCCCACTACTGGCTAAACCGATAGCCACATCGCCGATTTGCACCTTACTGCCGTCGAGTAATTGACTTTTTTCGACAATACCGACGCAAAAACCCGCTAAATCGTACTCTCCCGCCGAATAAAACCCCGGCATCTCCGCCGTTTCCCCTCCCAAAAGAGTACAACCACTATCACGACAGGCCCTAGCGATTCCCGATACCACCGCCGCTAACTGTGACGCTTCCAGTTTACCAGTGGCCAGATAATCCAAGAAAAATAAAGGTTCAGCCCCGGAGGTTAGGACATCGTTGACGCACATGGCCACCAGGTCAATTCCCACCGTATCATGGCGATTGAGACTATGGGCAATTTTTAGCTTGGTCCCTACACCATCAGTTCCCGATACTAACACCGGTTGCCGATAACCGGAAGGTAACTGAAAATACCCCCCAAAACCGCCTAAACCGCCGATAACTTCGGGACGGAAGGTACTTTCCACATTTTGGCGAATTTTCTCGACAAAAGCGCGTCCCGCTTCCACATCCACGCCCGCTTCTTTATAATCCATGCCCAATTGACCGATTGTATCTCTCAAATTTTACCCAGATTTCGGTCCCATGGGAATTATAAATTATGAATTATGAATTGGGAAGTGGGAGGTAAAGCGTAGGGTGCGTGAGACGGAAAATTGCTGCTTTGACTCGAAGGTGAGAATCCGTCGTAACGCAGCACCTATCATCGACTAAGTAGCCAGTTACAATTAAAGATAAAATACAGAGAACCAGAAGTCTGCGCCACTATCTGACAATTAATTGAGATTACTTAATTCGGGTTTGCTTAAAAAGTACGGGCGAAGCATTCGGATAGAAAATCTGCGGTTTCACCGATAGGTTATTACCCGAATGCTTCGCCCCTACAGGACGCAATCGCCGCTCAAGATGCCAGGTTTTGAAGCACGATTATCTCAAAATCTTGCACCTGTTTCGCAAGAAAAGCCACAAAACTCTTACCTTGCCTACATTTCACATTTATTCAGCAAGCCCTAATTAATTAGGAGTTTAGCAAAATGTCTAACGAAACGGTCACTTATTCCCTTGAGGCTGTCTTGACAAGGATTGAGGGGAAAATCGACTTTTTACAAAGAGATGTCAACGAGCGTTTAAACAAGCTAGAGATAGGACAATCAGAATTAAGAGGGGACATTAAAGCTTTAGATGAACGACTAACCGGAGAAATTAAAGGGTTAACTGCAAGAGTCGCTGATCAGGAATTTACCAATCGGGGGATTCTGATAGCTTTGGTTGTTGCCATTTTAGGAGGAGCGGCCAAAATTTTTGGTTTTCTCCCCAATCCTTGACAGCGATCGCATAATGTTTGCAGAAATTAACGCCCAATTGAAACGGCTAAAAAATTAAACTACAAAGATCGAGTGTCTTTTCTGTCAATCTTCTTGGGGATATTTTTCCCAAAGATCCGTGATTTGGCGAAGACTTTGGAAGTTGCCATTACCGAGGATCAAATGATCTAGGAGAGGAATGGCTAGATAGGTAGCTCCCTGTAATAATTGTTCTGTGAGTAAAATATCGTCTTGACTAGGCACAAGTGACCCGGTGGGGTGATTATGGGCGATAATTAACTTAGTAGCTGATTGTTTCACTACTTCTCGAAAGATTTCTCGCGGATGTACCAGTGTTTCTGTAGCTGTGCCGATAGTAATCACTTTGAGTGCGATTAACTGATTTTTGACATCGAGTAAAATAACGGCGAAACGTTCCTGAGACTGATACATTAGTTCGTGTCCAAGTATGGCGGCAGCGGTATCGGGACTATCGATAACCATTTTTTCCGTCGGTCGTCGTTGAAAAGCTCGTTTTCCCAATTCGATCGCCGCTAGAATAGTAGTAGCCTTAGCCGGTCCAATGCCATGAATAGCGGTTAATTCTTGGGGGTGAATATCCCTCAAAACGTCCAAAGGATCCCGGCGATATTTACTCAATTCGTTGAGAATATGCTGTCCTAAACCCACGGCCGAGAGTTTCCCCTTACCTTGACCTGTAGCCAGTAAAATCGCTAATAATTCGGCGTTACTGAGGTTTTTCGCCCCGACACTGATTAAACGTTCCCTCGGTCTTTCACTGACGGGAATATCGGCAATTCTTAAGCTGTAGGTCATGGAAGTGGCAAGCTACCGCGATAAAATTCCATCATAATCGCAATTTTAGCCAGTGCCTAGAGGGATTTGGCCGGTAAATCAAGGGGAAAAACTCTCCTTACCGATAGCGAATTCCCGCATCTTCGAGGCGCTGTAAAGCTTCCCCTAATCGCGGGATATCGGCGATTAAACTGACGCGCACATAACCTTCCCCTCCCTCTCCAAAAGCATTACCCGGAGTGACGACGACACCAGTTTTTTGCAGGACGCTGAGGGCAAAATCCGTGGAAGTCATGCCGACGCTACAGGGAATCCAGAGATACATTGTCGCCTTAGAGGGGGGAATATCCCAACCTAATTGCCCCAAACCTTTGATTAAAAAATCTCGTCGCTGCCGGTATCTTTCCTGTACTTGTTTGACGTATTCATCCGGCAGTTGTAGGGCGGTTTCGGCCGCTTTTTGGATGACGGAAAAGATACCATAATCGAGATTAGTTTTCAGGGTGCGTAACCCTTGAATAATATCGGCATTGCCCACGACAAAACCGACGCGCCACCCGGCCATATTATAGGTTTTCGAGAGGGTATGAAATTCTACACTAATCTCTTTTGCCCCCGGAATTTCTAATAAACTGGTGGGCTGATAACCATCAAAACTTAATTCAGCATAACAGAGATCATGGACGAGCATAATCTCATATTGCTGGGCCCAAGCAACGATTTTTTCAAAAAATTCCCGAGGGGCAACGGCGGCGGTGGGGTTACTGGGATAGTTAAAATAGAGGATTTTCGCCTGTTTAGCCACATCTTCGGGGATAGAATCGATATCTATCAGCCAATCCTGTTCTGCTTTTAAAATAATCGGGTATAGCGTCGCCCCAGCAATCAAAGGACCGCGAAAATGGGCGGGATAGGCGGGACTGGGAACTAAGACCACATCGCCGGGGTTAACATAAGCTAGGGCGAGGTGAGATAGGCCCTCTTTGGAACCGAGCAAGGGTAAAGCTTCGTTATCGGGATTGAGTTCCACACCATAAGAGCGATCATACCATTTAGCGATCGCTTCTCGAAAACTGGCGGTTCCTTCAAAGGGGGGATAACCGTGAAATTGGGGCGTTTCAAAAGCTTGAATGGCCGCTTCGATAACCGGACGCGGAGCAAAACCGTCCGGGTTGCCCATACCTAAATCGATTAAATCTAGTCCTTCTTTGCGGGCTAAGGCTTTTAATTCATCCAAGCGGGCGAAAACGTAGGGGGGTAAGGCACTTAATCGCTTGGCGCGGCTATTCGTCCAATCTACACTCATTACTTCTTGGCTTACTGATCGAGGTAATCTACCATTATGGCACGAGTGTATGGCTAATTTAAGTAGGTAGGCGTTAAAAATTATCAGATGCCCCCCTTATTAAGGGGGGATTAAGGGGGGACTAAGGGGGGATCGAACCTAAAATCCATTTTTAATTTAATTATAACCAGCTACTTAGCAGTTAGTTATTAGCTGACTTCTTTGTGCCTCAATATTGCTGGAATTGCCCGACATCGGAGATGGAGAGCCAAACTAAGGTAATCTAATTAATAGAGGCCCAAAATTACTGATTAGCCCCAGCATTACCCCCATTCTTCGCCATTAGCGGCCGGTAAGTCCTGACTCCTCACTCCTCAATTCTTTTGTAAAATATGACTGCGATCGCTGTTCAGATAACTTCTATTTTACCCCCCGACACGACGGTTATTGCCTGGCCACAAGTGCCAAAAGAGGAACAAGAAAGATTATCAAGGGCAATTAGGGGCAAAAGTCCTGAAATTCTAGTCTATCCCGCTAATACAACCGCTTTATCCTCTCTGGTGCGTTTTACCAACGAAAATCGTCTGTCTTTACTGGCCTACGGTCAAGGCAGTAAATTAGATTGGGGTGGGTTAGTCGAGTCGCCCGATATTTTAGTTAGTACCCAAAATCTCAACCGGATTATTGACCATGCTAGGGGAGATTTAACTATAACCGTGCAAGCTGGGCTTAAACTAGCGGATTTACAGGCTTTTTTAGCTCCTAGCGGTCAATTTCTTCCTCTTGATCCCAGTTACGCCGATAATGCCACGATTGGCGGTATTATAGCCACAGCCGACGCGGGAACATGGCGGCAAAGATACGGTGGTGTCCGGGATCTGATCCTAGGATTCTCCTTTATCCGTCACGATGGCGAGATTGCTAAAGCTGGAGGGCGTGTGGTCAAGAATGTGGCGGGATACGACATGATGAAGCTATTTACGGGTTCCTACGGCACTTTAGGGATTATCGATCAGATTACCCTGCGACTGTATCCCGAAACTGCTCACTCAGAAACCCTGATCATCACTGGAAATAGCGAAAATATTAGTAAATTAAGTCAAGTTATTCGGCAATCGGCCTTAACTCCCACCGTGGCTGAATGTTTAAACCCAGGGATGACGCAAGCACTAGGATTAGGGGAAAAAGTCGCTTTACTGCTGCGTTTTCAAAGCATTCCCGAAAGTATTAGCGAACAATCGCAACAGGTGAGTTATTTAGGACAACAGTTAGATTGTCAGACTAATTATTATCGGGATGAGGCAGCAGTTTCTCTATGGCAAAGATACCGAAAAACAATGGATAATTCCGGCCAAGAGGGCAATTTTTTCGGCAAAATAGGATTATTACCCAGCAATTTAGCTCTAGTTATCGACCAAATTAACGGACTAGCCTCGATTAATATTAGTAGCGGGGTGGGTAAAGTTATCTTAAAATCGGAGGAAAATCTTGACAAAATTCGCTCTTTATGCAGTGCCAATCAGGGTTATCTAACGGTGTTAACCGCACCTCCATCGCTAAAGGAAAAAATTGAACCTTGGGGTTATACAGGTAACGCAATCACCATGATGAAAACCCTAAAAACTAAATTCGATCCTCACGGTATTTTTAGTCCTGAACGCTTTCTTAACAAAATCTAATTAAAAATTATGCAAACCTCCGAACATTCCGTTAACTTTCAAGAATTAATCGACCAAAAAAATCAAGGATTTGACCCCAAAAATCCCCCCGCTCAAGAATTAATCGATAGTTGTGTTCACTGTGGTTTTTGTCTTTCTACCTGTCCCAGTTATCGAGTCATTGGCAAAGAAATGGACTCCCCCCGGGGTAGAATTTATCTGATGAATGCCATCAACAAAGGAGAAGCGGTTTTAGACGAAACCACTAGCCAACATTTTGATACTTGTTTAGGTTGTTTAGCCTGTGTTAGTACCTGTCCATCGGGAGTACAATACGATCAATTAATCGCCGCAGTTCGTCCGCAGGTGGAACGCAATCAACCCCGCAGTTTTAAAGATAAAATTATTCGTTTTCTCATTTTTAATCTCTTTCCCTATCCCGTCCGTCTCAAATTATTTTTACCTTTCCTCTGGTTATATCAAACCCTAGGATTACAAACCCTAGTCAGGAAATCGGGTATCTTAAAAATGCTCTTTCCCCGTCTAGCAGCAATGGAATCAATTTTACCCAGAATTACTCTAAATTCTCTGTTTAAAAACTATGCCGATGTTATTCCCTCCCAGACTGAAAAACGCTATCGGGTGGGAGTAGTTTTAGGTTGTGTGCAGAGACTCTTTTTTTCACCAGTAAATGAAGCAACAGTGCGGGTTTTAACTGCCAATGGTTGTGAAGTGGTTATCCCAAAAACCCAGGGTTGTTGTGCCGCTTTACCCGCACACCAAGGACAGGAAAAACAAGCACAAAGTTTAGCCAGACAAATGATCGATAGTTTTGCAGAAACCGAGGTTGATTATATTATTATCAATGCGGCAGGTTGTGGTCATACTCTCAAGGAATATCATCATATTTTAGCCGATGATCCTGAATATAAAGATAAGGCTAAGGAGTTTGTGGCTAAAGTCCGCGATGCTCAAGAATTTTTAGCAACAGTGGGATTAACTGCTGATTTATCGCCGATTACCGAGACAGAATTAACCCTAGTTTATCAAGATGCCTGTCATCTTTTACACGGACAAAAAATCTCCGTGCAACCACGGCAATTATTGCAAAAAATCCCCAATATTAACTTAAAAGAACCTATCGATGCCGCCCTGTGTTGTGGTAGTGCCGGAGTTTATAATATGCTACAGCCAGATACTGCCGATGAATTAGGTCAGCAGAAAGTACGCAATTTATTAAATACTGGGGCTGCGGTGATTGCTTCTCCTAATCCGGGTTGTTCCCTACAAATTAAAAAACATCTACAATTACAGGGAAAAGATACACCCGTTATTCATCCTATCGAATTATTAGATTATGCGATTCGCGGGCTGAAAATTTCCTAAAATAGAAAAGGGGTTTCTTCAAGAAACCCCTTTTCTATTAGATTAGATATAAGTAGCCCAAGATTTGGCCCAGGCGAGAATTTCCTGAACTCGATCGAGGGTTGAAGATTCACAGTAGAGACGCAAAACCGGTTCTGTGCCACTAAAGCGAATTAACAACCAACTGCCATCTTCTAAACGGAACTTATAACCGTCCATAGTATTACAATCAGTCACTTGTTTACCGGCAATTTCCCTTAAGGGTTCCTTATCCAAAGCAGTAATTAACTGATTGCGAGCTTCCATATTAGCTAGGGGTAAATCAATACGATCATACTCAGAATGAAAACCAGTTTTATCCTGTAATTGCGCGTAAAGATCGCTTAAATCTTGGCCTGATTCTACCACCGCTTCCAAAACGTATAAAGCTGATAGTAAAGCATCCCGTTCGGGAATGTGAGTACCATAACCGACACCTCCCGACTCTTCCCCACCAATTAACACAGGAGTGGTCAACATTCGATCGGCGATATACTTATAACCGATCGGGGTTTCAAAGACCGATAAACCGTATAAACTGGCTAATTTGGGGATTAAATCGGAACCGCTCACCGTTTTCACAATTTCCCCTCTCATTCCCTTTTTGCCGGCTAAATGCTCGATTAAAATCGGGATGAGATTTTGGGTGCTTAAAAAATTCCCCTGACCATCGATCGCCGCCACTCGATCGCTATCGCCATCGAAGACCAAACCTACTCGCAAAGGGGCTAAATTTGCGCTGTGAGCCAGTTTATCGATGATTTCCCTCAAATTTCTCGGTAAAGGTTCCGGAGAGCCGCCACCGAACAAAGGATCGCGATTGCCGCGTAATTCCGTGATCCCCACCCCCAAAAGACGCTCTAAACCGGTAGCCGCCGCACCGTGCATGACATCGGAATAAACTTTTAGTTGTCCCGATTTGATCGCGTTGGCAATAGCGGCAATATTAACTTTTTGGCGTAAACCCTGACAATAACTTGACCAAGGCTCAAAAGTGCTTAATTTACCTGCATTGTCCTTAAATTGCGGCGGATTAGACAATAAAGCTTCAATTTGTTGGGTAATTTCCGGCGAGACAGAACCACCAAAATAACCTTTAACCTTCAAACCGAGATATTTAGCCGGGTTATGACTGGCGGTTAACACGATCGCACCGAGAGCATTTTCCGCTCGAGCTGCCCAACTAAAAGCGGGAGTCGGAGCGTAGGATTGGGAGAGAAGCACATCAAAACCAGCTTTTTGAAGCGATTCCGCCGCAGTTTGAGCAAAATCTTCCGCCATAAACCGCCGATCATAGCCGACGATCATCGTCCGCGAACCTGTGATCTGACCATAATTATCCGCTAAAACCTGAGCCGCCAAGGGAGCGAGCAGAGCGACTCGATCGAAAGTAAAATCGGCGGCGATAATCCCGCGCCAGCCATCGGTTCCAAATTTAATCGGGTTCACGGTGGTCATGATTTACCCCTAAATATCCATTTTCCCAATACTGTAACCCGCTCCGTACCCCTTGGCGATAGGCAATGGGGGGATAGGGGAAATGGGGAAATGGGGAGATGGGGAGATGGGGAAATGGGGAATTTCAGCTAAAACCCTAAAACCCCAAAACCCCAACACCCTAACACCCTAAAAACCCAATACCTTTTCAGGTTTCTCGATCATCGGTTTTTGCCGCCGAATCGAGCGCGCCGACTTCACTGGCTAATAATTTTTCCATTAACATTTGTAACTTCATCCGTTCTATATAGGGCCATCCCCCGGTTTCCTCGATATCCCGGAGTAATCCGTATAAGTCCTTACGGGTATTGGGTAAAGATGGCTCGAACATCTGCTCGCGAATTTGCCGATGTAAATTTTCTAAAGTTCGCAGCAACATTAACAAACCGTTACAATCTCCCTGCTGTTCTTCGGCGATCGCTGTCACCGTCGTTACAAGGGAATCTAGTTGGCTATCTAATTGGCTGTTATCTCCCGGCAATCGGCTATTCATGTTCCTATTTGAAAACAGTCACACCAATCATATCAGTCATCAGCTATCAGTTACTTAGAGCCTCCTGACTTGAAAGAGGGTGTGGGGTGTGGGGTGTAGGGTGTGGGGTGTAGGGTGTGGGGTGTGGGGTGTGGGGAAGTGGGGAAGTGGGGAAGTGGGGAAGTGGGGTGTAGGGTGTAGGGTGTGGGGTGTGGGGTGTGGGGAAGGAAACCTCTTTCATCTGTGGTGGTGAAAATTTTTTCATCGGGACTGACTCCTAAGCTAAGACGTATTTAAACTGCTTATTCTTCGATTAGCCGAATCTCCTCCAATCTCTTTACTGTTGCCTCTTGCCGGCTGCCTCCCGTCTCCTGACTCCTATCTCCTGACTCCTATCTCCTGACTCCTATCCCCTGCCTGCCGTCCCCTGTCTCCCATCTTCTCAATGGTCACTGATCTTTGATAAACTGAGTTTCGGTGAATTGGCGCAACCGATTCGATAATTCATCAGGCTATGGATCAAGGGTAGTAATTGTAAAGATTGACAAAGAGAGGTTGACATAGATGAGATTTCGTGCCTTGTTAGTTGCCTTTTTAGCCTTGTGCTTAGGGGTGTTGACAGCTTGTAGCGACGCGCCTAGTGCCGTCCTGAATAGAAACGAGCTAACCTATGATGAAATTTTAAACACTGGATTAGCTAACAAATGTCCGCAGATTTCCGAGTTTACCCGGGGTACTCTCCCCTTAGAAAGCGGCGAAAGTTATGTGGTGACAGATTTATGTTTGGAACCCCAAGAATATTTTGTCAAGGGTGAACCCATTAATAAGCGGGAAGCAGCCACCTTTATCCCGGGTAAACTCCTAACCAGAGATACCACCAGTTTAGAACAGATGACAGCGACCTTAACCGTAGGTGAAGACGGTGTTTTAACCCTCAAGGAAGAAGACGGTATTGATTTCCAACCCATTACCGTACAATTACCCGGAGGTGAAAGAGTTCCCCTCTTCTTTACCATTAAAGGTTTCACCGGCAAAACCGAAGCTGGATTTAGCTCTATCAACAGTTCCACGGATTTTGAAGGCGAATTTAAAGTTCCCTCCTATCGTGGCGCTGGTTTCTTAGATCCCAAAGGTCGGGGTGTGGTGACGGGTTATGATAATGCTGTCGCTTTACCCGCTAGTGCTGATAGTCAAGATTTCCAGCGTGCTAACGTCAAAGCGACGGAACTGGGTAAAGGTACTATGTCTTTACAGGTGACTAAAGTTGATGCTTCTACTGGCGAGTTTGCTGGTGTTTTTGAAAGTGAACAGCCTTCCGACACCGATTTAGGGGCAAAAGATGCTGAAGAAGTGAAAATTCGCGGCATTTTCTACGGTCGTCTCGAAGCTCGTGCCTAATTAATAAATTCAGAATTTCTGGAAATTAAGGCGAATTTCTCCCTAGAGAAGTTCGCTTTTTTTCGGCTCTCTTGGGTTAAAATAAAGGTTGACCTCGCCAGGGAGGAAGAGTTGCTCATGCCCAAGAAGACGAACAAGAAAACGGAAGCCAAAAGTTACAACCATGGCGAGGAACATCCCCAGCGCCCCGATATTGGCACGGAACCCCACTTCAAGAAGAAAAAACCCCCTGTCACCTATTGTTATGATTCCTCCTTGTCCCCGGAGTTAAACTGGGATGAAAACCCCGCACGAGAAGAAGCTGAGGCCTTAATTGAGCAAATTCTCGCAGCCGAAGATTTAGAAACCGCCAAAATAGCAGCGCGTAAACTCAAGGCAATCGGTGAACCGTTTTTAAATTGGACAGGAAAGGCCGAAAGATTATCTTTTGAAGTGCCGACTTTACCCCTGTTTGTCCATATCACGAGGCTAGACTAGCTAAACTAACAGTTAGATTTGCCAGTTTTGAAATACAAGTACCTAAGCATCACTCGAAAGCGAAGCCTAGTCAATCTCTCAAATTACAGGTAATTTTAGCTGAAGAAGAAAATCCTCATACCGGGGTTAATCCTATCAGTTGGCTCCTCTTAACTAGCCTAGACATTAGTAGCTTTGAATCGGCGATAACCTGTGTGCGCTGGTACAGTTATCTCTGGTTAATAGAACGCTATCATTTTGTTTTAAAAAGTGGTTGTGGATTAGAAAAACTGCAATTAGAAACGGGTCGGAGAATTGAGATGGCCTTAGCTACCTATTCAATTGTAGCCTGGAGATTACTCTGGTTAACCTATCAAGCACGCTTACACGGAGAGGAGAGTTGTGAAAGTTTTTTGGAAGAACATGAATGGCAATCTTTGTGTGC
>NZ_SFBV01000032.1:0-17337 GCF_007095585.1 Microcystis sp. M_OC_Ca_00000000_C217Col | reverse complement strand
CTCTGTGTAAGACAGTACATGGTTTTTTAACTGTGGTATGCGACGGTGGTGGAAGCAGAAACTTAAATCGTGAGGTTTAGGAATCGCCGCACTTTTAGGGCGGCGAGGATGTCAACTGGAAGGAATCCTCTTTCTCGATCGCCTTGCTTCTCCGGCGGATTTATACTCGGAGGAAGAATACCAAAAAATCAGTAATATTGCTGAATATAAGCGATAAAATCGCAAAATATCTCTACATCTTCAAAATAAGTTAAATAGCTTAACGGGACTATCTTTATCTGGCGACAAAATTTTTGTTGGTAAATCTAAATTTTTTGTTAAAATGATAACGATTATCATTCTAGGAAACCTGCCCTAACAAACAAATGAACTACTTGACAAAATAAATTAATTATGCAGTAGAACTCTGCCCTCAATTAACTAGGGAGATACTCAAGACTTTTTCGGTGACTAGGAAAATCAATTTTTCCAAGTTTCCGCACCGGAGATAACCCCAAAGACGAGGAAATAAACCGATAGCTTTCATTAGTTATCGTCTAGATGCCCAGAAAAATAAATACTCTAGCAAAGGGTATTTATTGACAATTGGTAAAATCAGAAAACTTTGCCGATCAATTAACTATTGGAGTCTGTAAAAATATCTATGACCTTAGCTAAGTCCAAAGCAATTTTCGACAATGATGACTACAATCACTTTCCCGAAGTGATTACCGAACCTAAATCGCCGGTATCGGAAGCCGAGATGATGCAAGCGGTAAGAACACTGCTGTTAGGATTAGGAGAAGATCCCGATCGCGAAGGTTTACGAGACACTCCTAAACGAGTAGTAAAAGCCCTAAAATTTCTCACTTCTGGTTATCAGCAATCCCTGGATGAATTGCTGAATGGGGCAGTTTTTCACGAGAATGCTAACGAGATGGTTTTAATCCGAGACATCGATATGTTTAGCTCCTGTGAACACCATATTTTACCGATAATCGGCCGCGCTCATGTTGCCTATATTCCTAACGGGAAAGTGATCGGTTTATCGAAAATTGCCCGCATCTGTGAAATGTACGCCAGACGACTGCAAGTACAGGAACGTTTAACCGCACAAATTGCCGATGCTTTGCAAGGATTACTACAACCTCAAGGGGTAGCTGTGGTGATTGAAGCGACTCATATGTGTATGGTAATGCGCGGGGTTGAAAAACCCGGTTCTTGGACTTCTACGAGTGCCGTGCGCGGTGTTTTTGCCGATTCTGCTAAGACTCGTCAAGAGTTTATGAGTTTGATTCGTCATAGTCCCGATTTTCACTAATTAGTCAGGGGGATCGGGATTATTTGATCGTCCTATCCCCAGTTTTTTCCTAAGCAAAAAACCAGAGCAAAACCAGCTATTTACTGTTTACTTTTTATTTTTAACTCGCTGTTATCATGCTGATTCGTCCCCGTCGTCTTCGTTATACTCCAGCGATTCGCCGTCTTGTTCGTGAAACTGAATTAACCGTTAATGACTTGATTTATCCCCTCTTTATCATGGAGGGAGAAAATCAAAGGGTTGCTATTCCTTCTATGCCCGATTGTTATCGTTATTCCCTCGATTTATTGCTCAAAGAAGTGGTTAATGCCTATAACTTAGGCATTAATGCCATCGCTCTTTTCCCCCTGATTGCCGAGGATAAAAAAGATAATTTCGGCAGAGAAAGTTATAATCCCGATGGCTTAGTGCCAAGGGCGGTGAAAGCGATCAAAAAAGAAGTCCCTGAAATAATTATTATTACCGATGTTGCCCTCGATCCTTTTTCGATTTATGGTCATGATGGTATTGTGGAGGACGGTAAAATTCTCAATGATGAAACCCTAGAAGTTTTAGTGAAAATGTCGCTCTCGCAAGCGGCAGCCGGGGCTAATTTCGTCGCTCCTTCCGATATGATGGATGGTAGGATTGGGGCGATCCGTCGAGCTTTAGATGCGGCTGGCTATTTGGATGTGGGAATTCTCGCTTATACGGCTAAATATGCCTCTGCTTATTATGGTCCCTTCCGAGATGCCTTAGAATCAGCACCAAAATTTGGTGATAAGAAAACCTATCAAATGGATGGGGCTAATAGTCGGGAAGCGTTACGGGAAGCCAGTTTAGACATAATAGAAGGGGCAGATATTATTATGGTTAAGCCTGCTCTGGCCTACCTCGATATTATCCGTCGTCTGCGCGATAGTAGCCATCTTCCCGTCGCCGCTTACAACGTCAGTGGTGAATACGCAATGATTAAAGCGGCGGCAAAACAGGGCTGGATTGACGAAAAAAGCCTGATTTTGGAAACTTTAATCAGTATGAAACGAGCGGGGGCCGATTTGATTTTGACCTATTTTGCTGCCGATGTGGCATTAATGAAACAGGAAAGCCGATTTTAGGGTTTTTGCCAGCGAAATTGATAGAAATTATCCTGCGCTCCCCATACCTGCTGCCCAAGGCTATCATAACCTCGATCGCTGGTATCCATGCCCTGGGAATGTAGAATAATTGTATTAGTTATTTTCACCGCACCTCTGACATTAGTGGGACAACCCTGGGGGGGAGTTTCTCCCCGATAACCCCCCGCTATCGGTTTTAAAAACACAGTACACACCGACTCAGCCAAATCTGATACATTTAATCTTCTTTCTGTCAAGTCTTTGTTACAAAAATTAATAAAGTTAGCGGCATTATTTAACTTATAGGCTTTTGATTCCACAGTGGAATTATCGGGGCTAGGTTGAATGACTAAAATTCTTTGACGATAGGGTTGATTTAAGCGATCGATAATTGCCTGTTCCTGATAAAGATAAATACTATCCTGTTTGGGGGAAAAATCCACGGCACAGGTAATCATTTGCACCTTAGCAATGCGGGGGTTAGTCTGCGCTTGTTGCGTCGTATCCATAACCCCAATTAAATGATTAGCCACCCCTTGTACTTGCGGATTAAGGGGCAAAGATTGAGTGAGAAAAAATCCTAGGGCGATCGAAGTTTTCAGCATGAGCAGAGGCTTGATTCCGGTTAGTCTCTAATTAGCTTAGACTAATAAGCAGCAAGAGCAAAAAATCCCCTTTTCCCATGACTAATCATCTGGCTGCATCCGAAAGTCTTTACCTGCGAAAACACGCCGAAAACCCGATCGATTGGTGGTATTGGTGTGACAGCGCCCTAGAAATTGCCAGGAGGGAAGATAAACCGATCTTTCTCTCGATCGGTTATTCTAGCTGTCATTGGTGTACGGTTATGGAAGGAGAAGCTTTTTCCGATCGGGCCATTGCCGATTATCTCAATCACTATTTTTTACCGATCAAAGTTGATCGCGAGGAAAGACCGGACATCGATAGTATCTATATGCAAGCATTGCAGATGATGGTCGGTCAAGGGGGTTGGCCTCTGAATGTCTTCCTAACACCGGATAGTTTAATTCCCTTCTATGGTGGCACCTATTTTCCCGTGCAACCGCGCTTTAACCGGCCCGGTTTTCTGCAAGTGTTGCAATCGGTACGTCGTTATTATGACGAGGAAAAGGAGAAATTAAGCAAATTTACGGCCGAAATGCTGGGCGCACTGCGTCAATCAGCTATTTTACCCCGAGCAGAGACCAATTTAGCCGCTCCTTACCTTTTAGCCACAGGAATCGAGACAAATACGGCGGTGATTCGGGTTAATCCCAATAATTACGGTCGGCCCAGTTTTCCGATGATTCCATATTCTCATCTGGCTTTGCAGGGTAGTCGCTTTGGTGACGATTTTGACGATTCCCTCCGGCAAGCGGCCTATCAACGGGGGGAAGATCTGGCCCTGGGGGGAATCTATGACCATGTGGGGGGAGGATTCCATCGTTATACGGTGGATTCGACGTGGACAGTTCCCCATTTTGAAAAAATGCTCTACGATAACGGGCAAATTGTCGAATATTTAGCCAATTTGTGGAGTGCGGGTGATCGAGAGGCGGCCTTTGAGAGAGGGATTAAAGGCACGGTTAACTGGCTAAAACGGGAAATGACCGCCCCAGAAGGTTATTTTTATGCGGCCCAAGATGCCGATAGTTTTGAGAAGGCCACGGATGGGGAGCCGGAGGAAGGGGCCTTTTATGTCTGGTCGGATCTGGAGTTAAGGGATTATCTCTCGACCGAGGAATTGGGGCTGCTGCAGGCTAATTTTACCGTCACTGCCGAGGGGAATTTTGAGGGTCGTAATGTCCTGCAACGTCGGCAAGGGGGAGAATTAGGGGAGGAGATAGAAAATATGCTCGATAAGTTATTTATTCGGCGTTATGGCAGTTCTCAAGCCCAATTAGCTCTTTTTCCCCCGGCCAGAGACAATCAGGAGGCGAAAACTGTCTCTTGGCCGGGACGCATTCCGGCGGTAACGGATACGAAAATGATCGTCGCTTGGAATAGTTTGATGATTTCCGGTTTAGCCCGGGCCTTTGCCGTCTTTGGTGAACCTTTGTACTGGAAAATGGCTACTCAAGCGGCCGAGTTTATTCTCAAGCATCAGTGGTTAGATGGACGTTTTCAGCGCTTGAATTATCAGGGTCAGGCCTCGGTTTTGGCCCAATCGGAGGATTTTGCCTATTTTATTAAGGCTTTACTGGACTTGCAAACCGCTAAACCGCAAGAAACTGGCTGGTTAGAGGCGGCTATCGATTTACAGGGGGAATTTGATCGCTGGTTTTGGGCCGAGGATGAGGGAGGATATTTTAATACTGCTTCTGATCATAGTCTCGATCTGATCGTGCGAGAACGGGGTTATACGGATAATGCCACCCCTTCGGCCAACGGAATTGCGATCGCTAATTTATTGCGTCTGTCGCGATTGACGGAAAATCTAGAATATCTCGATCGGGCCGAAAAGGCCTTGCAATCTTTTAGTACCATCCTAGAAGAGTCCCCCACCGCTTGCCCCAGTTTATTTGTCGCCCTCGATCACTATCGTCATGGTTTCTGTCTGCGCGCCCCGGAAAGCTCGATCGAGCCGCTGTTAAGTCGCTATTTGCCCACTGCGGTGTATCGAGTCGATGCCAGTTTGCCCTCTAGCACATTTGGGTTAATTTGTCAAGGGTTATGCTGCCTTGAACCGGCGGAAAATTTAGAACAGTTGGACCAACAAATTGCCGGGGTGATGGCGGGTCCGTCAATACTACTCGGTTAAGGTTTTTTTTCTCTCTCAAGCAGAGAACAGTGATAAAAAAGCAATTAACGCTTTTTTAATCACCAAGATTCAGGATCATTGATTATTTTGACCAAAATGGACAGGAATGGAGATGATTTTCTTCTCAATTGTCAAAACGCCCACACCATTGGTCAAAGCCAGAGAGGTATCGCGGCTGGGGTTGTCTATTTCATAGCCGCTCTCTCAACGTTAAGTATTGACTCTATAACGATTGTACTCGATTTGATCGTTTGAGCGTTTAAGTCCCATTAGTTTTATCTTCAGCAATCCTATGGAGAACAAAAACATTATCTTGCTTTAAAAGCAGCCATCTTGTAAAAGGATAGCGTTTGACTTCTTGATAACCTTTGAGCAATCCAGAGGAAATCATGTAGTCATCACGATTTACCCACCAGTAACTTTTACCCCGCTGCTTCTGATATTTTATATCGTTTAAATACCAGCCATTAAATTCGTATCCCCCATCGATATATTCAGGAGTAACTCCCTGTTCCATCAAATCATTTAAGGCTTGCCACCGAGTTCGGTTCCAGGCTAAGTAGTCATGGGTTGCAGCCATAGTAAATCCGCCCCAAATAAAGATCATTGTCAAGGCAAAAGCAGTTATTTTTTTGCCAATATCTCGTTCGGCAATGTCCTTGTTTAAAATTACTATAAGGACCATAAATAATGGTACAAGCAGCAAAAAATAACGATCAAAAGCATACTTTATTCCCAAAAGAAAAAGATAAACTAATATCGCAGAAATTATTAGTAAATTCAACCATTTTTCTGATTCAGAAAAGGTTTGCAATATCCCTGAGCATAAATAGTAAAGCAATAAAAGCGCTCCAACTACACCAATCGCCGTCATCATCAACCAAAATATTTTTAAGCCAAGGGAATAGGGGGGATAATTTACCTTCAAGATATAAGTATCTCGAAGGGTTAAAGGGCCTAAGCCAAAATAAACTAGGACATTACCGATGAAGGGCATAGTTTTGCCTTGCTGGATCAATTTACCCATCACGACAACAAAAAAGCTAGATAAAGCTAAGAGCGTTATTCTTTGGTGTTGGCGCGATATTTCCTTAAATTTCCCAGAAAAAAATATCGCTATGAATGGGAAAATAAAACAACCAATTGAAATAATTAGAATATGGTTGCCAAAATCTAATTTTTGCATATTCATCAACACATTCTCCATTATTAAAAGAGTCCGCTCTTTAGATTCAAGCCATTGTTGATACAATTTATAGAGTAAGATTACCAAGGAAACCATCAGAGAACTGCCCAACAAAATTTTTAATTTTAATTTTTTTGTCCAAAAGATCGCTAGGGCAAGGAAGACTAAACAACTCAGGTATATAATTGAAATCATTAAAATGTGGTTGCCGAAATCTAATTTTCCTATAGCTATCAATACCTTCTCTGCTATTATAGTCAGGGTATTCTCTGCTGTTAAAGGCATGCGTCCTGTAGAATAAAGCCATTTTTGATACAGTTCATGTAGTAAAATTCCTGATAAAAATATCAGGGAACTGCCCAATAAAATTTTTAATTTAAATCTTTGTTTAAACGAGTATGCTAGGGCAAATGATAAAAGAATAATAATTGCGTATTGACGGATTAAAATCGTGATATAAGCGAGGCAAATACCGAGAATAATTTCCATAGTTGATTCCCGCTTCAATCCCCTGATCAGAAAATAGAAAGATAGGATACTTAAAGCCAGAAAAGGAACGTCGGTCATAAAGCTGTTAGCTAATCCAAAGTATAGAGGATTAACCACTATCAGCAAAGCGCCCAACCAAGAGATTTTCTGATTGGCATTAACTTCTCTAAGCAGTCCATAAGTACCAATCGCACCGATTAATCCTAAGGTTAAAGTGGAGAAGCGTAATGCAGTAAATGAAAATCCAAAAGGAAGGCAAAATAAGGCTCCCCAAAAGGCTTGAAAAAATAGGTTAGCATGGGCTGGACTGGGAAGGCGGAAATCACCTTTCTCCAGAATCGATTTTACTGCCAGTCCATAAACCCAGTCATCATTAAGAGGAAAATTACCCAAAGGATTGACGACAATTACCATCACAGTCCATATGGCAATAATTATTAAAATATTGACAATATCAGCTTTTTTTGGATGACTAAAATAAATCCAACTCATTACATCTGTTTTGTTCATGGCTCTAATCTTACGAAAGGAAAATAGCGGAATTCGAGTAATTTAGTCACGACTGCTCGTGTTGCTCCGAGAATAGCGACTCGCACTGGCCGAGACAGGGGGCTGACTTGCGGGGAAATTTAGGCACAAAACACCAAGATAACATGGCGAAGTAAGCTTCATTTATCTCTGACTCGGAGGGGGTTGTCTGTTTCATTGCCAATCTCTCAACGTCAAGTGCCGACTCTGTAGCGATTATAATCGATTTGATCTGTATTGAGCGTTTAAGTCCCAATAATTGCTCTGTAGTGGATATTTCTACAAATTTGAGCTGCAACCCAGCCAATCGAGGTTAAAGATGGCCCGATAGATGGGATTATGGACCCGCAGCCGGCCTTGGTCTTTGATCACTAACCCCGATAAAAGTAACTCTTTTTCTGGAGGGCTATCCTCGGAAATTACCTCTTTTTCCCTTAAAATCCGTTCATAGAGTTTCAGGAGCAACTGGGAGCGATGACTGTTGAGAAGCCGATCGCGAATAGTCCGCAGATGTTCCGGTTCATCCTGAGCCTCCCAATTGTCAATGATCTTCTTCTGTACCAAGTCCTCAATCCAGGAGGCCTCACCATTGGGGGGAATCGGCGAGGCGGCGGTGCGAATTAACTGACAGAGTTTTTGGGTCAGAAAAGGTTGACCGTTTGTCCAAGCAAAGACTTCTTTTAAGACAGTTTGCGGGTTACTAACTTTCTCGGCCAATCCGCGCAGTAAAGGCTGGGCTTCGTGTTCCTTAAAACCCTCCAATTGAATCGAATGACCGATATTAAAAGGAGTGATTTGGTGGTCGGTAATTAAATCGGAGGGGGTGACAACACCGAAGAAAGCGAAGGTCAAACGCCGATAGAGCGGGTTAAAACCACGCTGGTTATAGCAGGAACGAATCAGGGCAAAAAAGTCATTAACTGCGAAATTTAAGCCCAAAACGCTATCAATTTCATCGATAAAAATCGCTATCGGTTTCGGGGGAGAACCCTCCACTATCCCCACTTCCAGCAATAACACTTCTTCAATAAATTCGCCCAAGCGCTGCACTGCCGAGACATCTTCCCGTTCTTGCCACCAAGCTTTCAGATTAACCCTTTTGAGCAGGCCAAAACGTCGCCCTAACTCGAAGGCTATCCCCTTGTACCATTGGTCAGAAGTGACATTTTCGCTGCCGATACGGGTTAAATCAATGGGAGCGCAACAGATGCCCTCGTGTTGGAGGTGATCGATCATGCGTACCATTAAACTAGACTTACCCATTTGACGGGGATTGAGAACATAGCAAAAATCGCCGCGTTTGAGGGCTTTATAGAGATAACGGTCGGCGGCGCGGACCACGTAGGTGGGAGCATCCATGGGTAAACTGCCCCCCACTTGGTAGTCAAAGGTGCTAGATTCTTCGCTACTTCTGAGCAGTTCATTTTCAAACAGTAATTCTGCTTGGGTGGCCTTGAGAATTTCTAGGGTTTGGCTGAGTTCTAGGGTGCGCTCCTGCACTTTCTGTTCTAGGGTGCGGCTATACTCGGCTAATTCTTCGGTAAAGCGAATCCGTTCCGCTTCCGCCTGTTTTCGTTCGCTAATATCGGTAAAAGCGGTGATCGCATAGATAATTTCCCCTTTTTCGTCAAAAACGGGCGTAGCATACACTTCTAGGGGAATAATCTTCTCTCCTTGGTGAATTTCTAGATCATCCATCGTGTTTTTTTCCCCCCTTAAAGCTCGGACAATCGGCTGGTCTTCGGTGGGATACAATCGATCGGTTCCAGCTTGATATAACTGATAGGTTTTCCCCAACTGATTAGCCGTGGTGATATTAACTATCCCTTTTCCTAAAATCTCTTGGGCGGTTTGATTGGCATAATAGGGTTGACTGTCGGCATCGAGGACAAATACCCCCACTGGCATGGCTTCTAAAAATTGCGCTAGTTGTCTCTGTTTGGCTTTGATTTCAGCGTAGAGTTTGGCGTTAGTAATTGCGATCGCCGCTTGGCTAGAGAGCAGTTGCAGCACTTCCAATCTTTCTTGGGTAAAAGCCCCGACGGTGAGGTTATTTTCTAGATAGACAATTCCCCGCAGTTGTCCTTGGTCGAGGAGAGGCGAACAGAGCAGCGATTTGGTTTGATGGGTTTTTATATAGGGATCGTTGCTAAAATTGCCCTGATGGGCAGCATCGTTATTAAGAACGGTTTGACCGCTCCGGGCTACATAGTTAATAATTGAGACGGGAAGATGTTCTTCGATCGCATTAGATTTAAAGACTGTCACCCTATCTTCCTGCACTGAACCGGAGGCTTCGATCGATAATTGTCCGCCGCTTTCTAGGATAAGATAGCCCAGCTGCGCCCCGGCATTTTCGATGAGAATTTTCATCAGGGTGGCGAGTAACTTATCTAAAACTATCTCGCTAGAAATGGCTTGGGATGCCTTCATGATCGTGGCTAAATCTAACAGATCTCCCGAATGACTGGCTGAATTTTTTCTGGTGGTAGTTCTCCTAGTTTCGGTCGGGGAATTGGAACCATAATTATTGACCATTAACTGAGAATAGCGGCTTTCTATATCTTTGACTTTAGCGGTTGCTCCCCAAAGAGAATAGAGATAAGCAGCTTCATTGATGTAGGTTTTGGCAATTTTTACTTTACCCCAATCGAGATAGAATTTCGCCGCTAGTTCGTTAGCTAGTGCCTCTTCATTAATGTATTCATTTTCCTTGGCTTTAGCGATGGCTAGATCGTAGTTTTCTATGGCTTCTAGATAGGATTGCTGCACCCGGTCTTTTTCCGCTTGCACTAAATAAAATTTATGGAGATAGTTCTGGGGTGCTTGATTAGCCCATTCCCACAGCTTTCTCTGATTATTCGTCACTCGTTCTAATACTTGCTTTTTTTGGTCATTGTCCAGATGATTATAAATAGCTAAATGGGCGAGGGAATCATAGACATTATGCAGAGGAATCAAGAAAGTAGCGGTAGCTCCTCCCAGATATTTTTGGGCTTGGTTAGCATTTTCAATGGCTTGTTCGTGCTGTCCAAATAGATAACAAAGGTATAATTTATTAACAAATAAAGCACAGAGACCGTAGAGATCATTAGCCTCTAGATGGTACGGTAACATAACAGTTTCTTGATAGTACTGTCCTTCTAAATGACCGGGATTTTCCGAGTGCCTCAGCAGATTTAAAACTGTTTGACCATAGATTTTTAGATAGTTGCGAGGGTTTTCTTGTTTGAGCTTAACAAAAGCCAGATCATAGTTAGCTATTTCTTGGGCTAATTCGGTTAATTCTTGTCCGATAAAGGCAGAATGAAAACAGTAAAGATAGGCACAGGTTGTTCCGTAGTAGAGATCGCCCATTTCTAAACCGGTTTGATAGGAAGATTTTAACAAGGACAGGGAATTTTTAATCGGTTCTTTCCAGATACTAATAGTGGCGGAAAAGACGGCAATTATTTTCGGCATCAGGGCTTTGGCATGAAATTTATCAGCGATGTTTAAAGCTAATCGTCCAAATTGATAACCCGTTTCCCAATCTTCTAAAATACCGCAAAGGATTAAGCCATAATTGACATAAGTAAAAGCCGCTAGATAACTATTGCCGTATTCAATTGATAAGTTAACCTGTTTTGATACTAGGATGGGTAAGAGATGAGGTGCGGCAATAAAAACAGGAGGAAATATGGCAGTCCCTATCTTCATTATTGCTAATTTTTCTTCCTCATTTATCGGCGGTAAATTACTTAAATCTTCGATATTTTGCCCCGCTAATTTTTGTCGGGTTTTAGTTAGTTCTTTTTGAATATCTGATGATTGTAAGGATTCAGGAATCTGGAAATCGAAGCTTTTAAGGACAGATAAACCAATTTGTACCGCTTTTAGTTCTTGATTTTGGGCGTGATACGCTTCGATGATTACTTCATAAACTTTGATTTTATCTAGGGTAGTTTTTGCCTGTTTTAATACGAGATTAGCCCAGCGTTGCATCGGCTCAAAGTTCCCACTTAAATAGGCGATTTCTGTGGCTTCAGAATAAATATTTAAAGTCAGTTGATAGTTATTTTCCCAGCTTGATTTTTTGAGAAGTTTTTGAGCGGTTTTGATATATTTTAAGGCTCCAGCTTGGGCATTAGCGGCTTTTGCTTTTTGGGCTGCTAGTAAATTCAAGTTAGCCACTGACTCTCGTTCTTTTTTCTCGCTAATTAGTTGATAACCAAGGTTGAGATGATCAACTATTTTAAAAATCTTTTCCGATAATTCGTTGACAGAAGTATGCTGCCAAAGTAGGCGACCAATTTTTAGGTGAATTACGGCTTTTTGGCTGTCTTCGATGAGAGCGTAAGCTCCTTGTTGAATGCGATCATGAGCAAATTTATATTCTTGAATCAGTAATTGTTCATCTAATTCTGAGAGGAGAATAATTAAACCAGCTTCGCTACTAGAAGTTAAAATTGGTAAAAGTTCTGAAGGTGATTTTTCAGAGATAACCGTCAGATTATATAAATTAAATTCTGCCCCAAGACAGGCTGCTAAACTTAAGACTTCTTGGGTTTCGGGAGGCAATTTCTGCATTTTGCCCATCATAAATTGAATCAGATTATCGGTACTGCCAATCCTTTGAATTTGGCCGAGATGCCATTGCCAATAGCCCCTATTATTATCGGTTTTAGTGGTTGTTTCTTGCCCCGATTGGAAAAATAGCCAATTTTCCCAGTAGATAGTTTTGAGAAATTCATTGACAAAAAAAGGATTACCGTGGGTTTTTTGCCAGACTAAAGCGGACAAAGATTGCACATATTCTGGTGAATGATTTAAGGTGTCGGCAATTAACTGATTGACCTGTGCAGGACCCAGAGGTTTTAAAATAACTTGATTGATAATTATGCCCCCCTGCTCTAATTTATCGAGGGTAGCGGTTAGGGGGTGGGTGGAATTAATTTCATTACTGCGATAGGAGCCAATTAAAAACAAATAGTCCATATCGCCATCGAGCATAATTAATTCTATCAACTGGAGACTAGCCAAGTCTGCCCATTGTAAATCATCGAGAAAGATGACCAGGGGATGTTCTGGGGAACAAAAGACCCGAATAAAATTTTTAAAGACTAAATTAAAGCGATTTTGAGTAGCGATCGCTCCTAATTGTAACACCTCTGGTTGTGGACCGATAATTAATTCTAGTTGGGGAATCACATCAATAATAACCCGTGCATTCGCCCCCAAAGACTTGAGGAGTTTTTGTCGCCATAGTTGCAGTTGTGGCTGACTTTCCCCCAAAAGTTGCTTAACCAGATGAGTCAAAGCGCTAATCACGGCAGCATAGGGAATATCGCGCTGAAACTGGTCAAATTTACCAGAGATAAAAAAGCCGCGTTTTTCAGTAATTGGCTGATAAATTTCCCTAACCAAGGTGGTTTTACCCATGCCAGAATAACCCGTAACTAGCATCAGTTCGGTGTGAGAGGAGTTTTTATCCACCGTGGCTACCCGTTGAAAAGCAGTGAGGAGAGTGGCGATTTCTGCCTCCCTACCGTAGAGTTTTTGGGGAATTTGGAACTGATTGGCTAGATCTTGCCTAGCGATGACAAAATCCTCAATTTTACCCGTTGTTTCCAGTTGTCTTAAACATTCCTCTAAATCTGCCCGAATACCGTAGGCACTTTGGTATCGTTCCTCGGGGGTTTTAGCCATCAGTTTCCTGATGATTGCCTCCACCACCGGGGGAATTTTCTCCTTGACGAGACTATTAATCTCCAAGGGTTGTTTTGCCAGATGACAGTGAACTAATTCCAAAGCATCGTTAGCTGGAAAAGGTAATTGTCCGGTGAGAAGTTCATAGAAGCTAACGCCCAAGGAATAAAAATCCGTGCGGTAATCGAGACTACGATTCATCCGTCCGGTTTGTTCGGGAGAAATATAGGCTAAAGTCCCCTCTAGAACGTTGGGATTTTTTAGCCCCGGATTTTCCCGCCGCAGGACGCTGGCAATGCCAAAATCGATGATTTTAATTTGTCCGGTTTCGGGGTTAAGAACTATATTGGCAGGATTAATATCTTTGTGAATAACCTTGGCGTTGTGAATTTTCTCTAAATTAGCCACTATTCGGGGTGCAAGGCTTAAAAACTCCCTTAAGGGCAGGGGTTTGCCCTCTAGCCATTTTTTTAAGGATATACCCCCGAAATCTTCCAAAATAATCACGGGAGTTCTGCGGTAGGTTTCTAAACCATAGGCTTTAATCGCCTCCTCGAAGTTCAGGCCGCAGATGGTTTTATACTCCTGTTTGTAGTGGGTTAGTTGTTGTGCGGTGGGATATTCTTGCTTGAGGATTTTGAGCATAACCGGTTGATTATCGACGGTGCGAATAGCCCGATAGACTTCTGAGTTAACGCTTTCGTAGATTTGGGCAAGAATGTCGTATCCGTTGAGAACAATCATTTTTTTACTTGGCGATTGTAAATGGCTGCCGGTTTCCCTAGGAAAAATTCTACGGGAACCAAGACCAGACTCCGCAAGGCTGAAAGAACTCGATTTACCTGTGAGACGGAAGGACGGGGAGAAGGCAGCGCTTGCTCGAAATACTCGGAATGCAAGGTAAAACCAAAGTGAACATCTTCCGGCAAACTCAGTTTAGCAATCGGTCCGTCCTTGAGATTGTCAGGGTTAAATAACCAAGCTTCTAATACTCTGGTCGGGGTTAAAACCGTCGTCAATAGATAGCCCTGTTCTTGGGGAATAAACTGAATGCTATCTAAAATATAGCCATCGGGACAAACATAAAAATCCAGTAGTCCCCGACCTAAATGGGATACATGAGTATCACTGGCTTTTTTTTCTTGGCTAATCTGTTCAGTTAACTGATTCCAATCCTTATCGAAGGGAACCTTGGCTAATACCGAGGGCAAGTCATGACAGGGAAGTTCGGCATCCCTGAGGATGCGATTACTCTGGTCGCGACAATCCATATACTGACGACGACAGATTAATTCGCGCACATAACCGGCATAAACCTGATAAATAGCGCTGTATCCCTGTTCCAATTCCCGCGGGTCGGCGGTGTAGAGAGTGGTAGAGAACCACCCCGGATGGATGAAAGCTTGTTCGCTCATCACCCTGGCATCTTCGATAACCACTTTGCGCAGCACTCCGGGGTCAAAGGAAAACATCCAGGGAATGCCGTGGTATTCGGGGGGATAACCCTGACCGGTAAAATGTTGGATATCGTCTTTTTCGATCGCTTCGGTTAAACTAATAGTGGCGTTTTGGATGGCCACAAGCTGAATTTGACCGTTGGTACTATGGTAATTACAAAGGAAGTGATAACTGTCGCCATTGAAGGTAATTAATCGCGAGGGAACGGTGGTTTCTTCTTCCTTAAGGTCTTGACGTTTAACCAGATAAATTTGAGTTTTCGGATAGGTTTCTTCAGGCTTGATTCTGATACCTAATAGTTTGGCTACTCCCATCTGAAAAGGCATATCGGGAATCATGATATAATCCTCGGTGACGATGACCGAATGGGGACTACCATCGAGGATAGCTCCCTGTAGTTTCCAGGGTTTAAGTTGTTTTTGTTGATCCCAAAGAACAATATACACCGATTTATCTAAATCTTTTAACATACCTCCCGATACAAGTTTTAGCTTTAATTCACAGGTGATAAATTCTTGGGTCTTTTTGTCGTAGAAGGGGTGAGCGGTATTTTCTAGGACTGGGAAAATAGACAAAGGCACGGAAACAATATGTTGGTCAAAATAACCAATCGGAGTGATAGTATCCAGGGAAACGGGGTCCACTTCCCAGTAACGTCCCGCATCGGCAGTGAGAATTAATCTGGTTTCTTCTAGTTGTTCATTTTCGGAAACTTTTTCTAGTTTAACCATAGCAGTATTCGCTATTTCTGAACAACCCAAAATGCTGACCACGGCGGGAAAAGTGGCTTGACTAATATTAAATATAGGTAAAACTTTTCGCCAAAAACTATCCCAAGTTTTTAGTTTTTTACTGTAAACGTTAACTTGATTATTTTTACCTTGCAAGTCCCATCTAATAATTACACCTTCGCCAGAGAACAAATGACGGTCATTTTTTCTATGAAAAGGACAGACGATAAAAACGTATCCCGACAGATTTTCCGGCCAATGTCCCTCAGCAATTGTGGCGACTGCCTTATATAAATTGTTCTCATCCGGCCGACCGAGTTGCGAGCGACTAAAATTACTAACGTTGACAGTATTTTGGACAGTATCTTTGTTTGACATATTCATAAGTAGAGTTTGCGGCAAAAAGTTTGTTGGTGGGGTTAGTAGCCGGTCGTCGGTCGTCAGGAGATAGGAGTCAGGAGATAGGAGCCGGTCGTCAGGAGATTATTTTATTTATTCCCCCCACACCCTACACCCTACACCCCACACCCTCACTGATAACTGATTACTGTTTACTGATAACTGATAGAGGATTTCACCTCTAAAAAATAGCGTCGATACAATTCATAGCCTGGTACTACTTTATCTCCCGATTGTTTGAGTAGTCCCATACTGCTGAGTTTGTAAGCGAGAATTGGGTCTAATTGTACGGGTTCCACCGCGCTCATCACCCGGTCGAGGGCTTTTGCTAGTTCCGGCTGTTGTTCTAATACTGCCCAATGGCGCCGCAGGTGATGGGCATAGATCCCGGTGACAGAGGTGGCGCTGGTTAATATTTGCGTCATGGTTATTTCCTCCCGACTGAGATAGTAGAGGGCAGTTTGTACCAAAGCTGGATGTCCTCCTACTAGCTCCATCAGTTGTTGGACTTTTTCCTGATTTTCCCAGGTGAGTTGATAACGTTGGGCTAATTGCAATACCTCCTCCAGACTAAAATGACTTAACTGTGCGGGGAATCCCACGTTAAAGGGGGATTGATTGAGCTGCAGGGGAACATAAATTTCTGTGGAATGGACGACGATAAGACGGAGTTTTTGCCAGATAGGTAGGGTTTTGGATTCTTCGTACCAAGAACGCAGCAGCGGTAAAAAATCCTTGGCCACTTGGGGATGTTCAAATATCTGATTAAGTTCATCAATAGCGAGGACAATGGGGGCGGTAATCGATTCCAGGAGATAGTCTTGAATGTAAACCGTACAGCTAATCTTGCTACCTAAATCCTCATCCCAATACTCATCTAATTGTGGTTTTAACTGTAGTTGACGGGCGGCATTGGCACACAACCAGCGCAAAAATTGGTTTAAATCAGCCAAAATCGTCTGGTCCACCTGTTCTAAGTTCAAACTCACCGTGCGGTAGCCTTGCTGTTTAGCAAAATCGAGCATTCTCAAAAGTAGGGAGGTTTTGCCCATTTCTTTGGGAGCTTTTATCCGCACTAAAGCCCCCGGTTTCTTGATTTCCTGCCTTATCTGTTCTTCGAGGGGAAGACGTTCTAAATAAAATGGGGAACCAAGGGGAACAGCCCCATTAGGATAGGGGGGCAATGTCTCCAATTTTTCGCTCTTGGCTGCCGAATTAACCGGAATTTTGTCTTGAGGGGGTGTTTTTAGCTCAAAATTCAGGGCGGCGATTTCTTGCCAGTCGAGGCATAATCGACGACAAATTTGTTCAAAAGTGGCTTGTTCTACCGGTTTACCAGTCAGGAAGTTGCTGACAGTAGCCAGACTAAATTCAGCTTCTTTGGCTAAGGAGCGCTGACTGCTAAAACCCTGCTTTGTCACGGCTAATTTAACCTGATTGAGGCAGTGTTGTTGTACTCTTAGACGGCTCGATAGGGAATCTCTCATAAGAATTAGGGGTGTGGGGTGTGGGGTGTGGGGTGTGGGGTGGGGGGAGTGGGGAGTTTTCTCAGTGAACTGATAACTGATAACTGATAACTGATACAGGGTAATCGCGCGTTGACCGAGCCCTTGAATTCCGAGAAGTTAGTCTAAATTTTGGCGTTTGTTCCGATTCTATCCGAGTAATTTTCCGAAATTTAGGGGGTTTCTAATCCTCGA
>NZ_SFBV01000319.1:0-4800 GCF_007095585.1 Microcystis sp. M_OC_Ca_00000000_C217Col | reverse complement strand
TAAGAGCTTTTTGTAAGTTTTTCTTTTCTTCTAAGTCTAGGAAATCTTTGGCTGGCATAAGTAGGATTTTTCTAAAATTACTATTTCTATTTTAGGTGGTTTAAGTGCGTTTTAGCTTAACACTCCCCAATTATAAAACCTTAACACTTTTTTAAGATTCTTTTTTGAGACAATAATGTATACGAACCAGTTTTTGTTACGGATGTTAAGTAACAAAATGTAAAGAACCCGATACCTAGAGTAGCGTGAATTCCTGATATCGCCAAGTATATGTAAGTACAAAGCTACCAGTTTATCCGTCTTTCCGCCCCCTCGATCCCAACTATTCCCATTTTTCTTTATTGGCGTCACAACGAATGCAGGCTTGGCAAGCATTCGAGCGTGGATGTCTGTAATGGATTTAGAAATTTGGTATATTCCCATCATGCCTATTTTTAAAGTTTATGATCCAGTTTCGACAAAAAAGTTCGTAAATCTATATTGACAATTACATAAAGCTATGGCTCTATTGCAGATGGGGAGGGAGATGGGAGCTTGTTTGAGCGATCGGTAAACAGTAACCGGTAATTAGGGTTGGCTGAATAAATCTAAAAACCTTGTTGGGTAAGACTTTTAGACTTTTTGTCAACCAAAAAGTACCAGACCCCGGAGTGATCGGGGGGAAAATTTAGGTACTTTTTCCCTGAAAATTAGGTAATTGACCCCCTCAAAATCGCTAAAACCCTACACCCGTTCGGCTGAGCTCACGGCCGAAGCCTACACCCTACACCCACCGAAAAACTTTTTGCCGCAAACCCTACTTAATAGTGACGTGGAGTATAAACCCACTGCTTGGTTTTACCTTGCTCAATAAGGCGAGTTTTACTGGATCCGATCAAAATTATAGTCCGCATATCCGCATCTTTAATAGTCATATCCCCTAGGAATTTCACCGTCACTGTTTCCCCTTTTCGTCCTAAATTACGCGCTAATACCACAGGAGTTTGCGGCGATCGCCATTGTAATAAAATCTCTTTTGCCTTCTCCAATTGCCAAGTGCGCTCTTGAGACACAGGATTATAAAATGCGATCGCTAAATCTGCTCGGGCTGCTAACTCAATGCGCTGAGAAATCACCTGCCAAGATTTGAGAAGATTTGATAGGGAAATCGCACAAAAATCATGTCCTAAAAGTGCGCCAACCCTCGCGGCCGCCGCTTGCATCGCCGAAATCCCCGGACAGACCTGAATGGCGATCGCATCCCATGCTGGTTTTGCTTTTTTTTCTAATACCTCAAACAGGGCTGCGGCCATGGCATAAATTCCGGGATCTCCGGAAGAAACTAAGACAACCGATCGCCCCTTAGCCGCTAAATCTAGGGCCATTTCTGCGCGATCAAGTTCCACCCGATTATCCGATTCATGGCGGACAATTTCTGGTTTTCGCAGGGATTCTACCAAATCCAAATAAGTTTTATAACCCACCCAATCCGTGGCTTTTTCCAACACTTCTCGAACTTCCGGCGACATCCAATTTAGCGCACCAGGGCCGGTTCCGACTATGGCTAATTTACCTTGACTTTCCTGGGCAAAATCCCCTGGGGACAAACTGGATTTTTCCTTAATTTGCTGGCTTTCCTCATACAGATAAACTAAACAGGCAGTGCTAGGTTTTGCCAAGTTTAAGTTATTTTTATCGATAATCTCAATGCTCAGTTTTGCTGCTGATGAAATCGGTAAATTACTATTTTTTAACCAGTCCGCTTCACCAATTAATTTTACTTTTTCACCCGCCAATAAATCGGCAAGAAACTTCTTAGCATCATCGGGATTAACTAACTGATAACCCGGTGGTGGCGATAATAAAGTCGTTTTAAATCTAATATCACCAGTGGTGGTAATTGCGGGGGAAATTTGCAAAACCGAGGCAATTTGACGAGCGAGATCATTAACCCCTTGTAAACCCCCCAACAAAGGCACTACGGCACTGCCATCTTCTGCGAGTGCTAATACAGGCGGTTCTTGCCATTTATTAGTTAATAAAGGTGCTAAAGTGCGAATCAAAATACCCGCAGCACAAATGCCAATAATTGGCGTTCCCATCTGGAAAAATTCTCGCACCGTTTCGCCAAAATTAGTATAGGTAAAATCAGCCGAATGGGTACGATCTATTAATCCATAAACCACTGCTTCTGGTAGGGCCATTTGCACTTGACGAGCAACGGGGATACTGGTTTCTCCTAAAATGAAAATAGCTGGAGGTTTCATTTGGCTTCCCCCGACTGCGCTGCGGTTAACTTTTGGACAAATTCTTGCTGCTCTGCCGAGTTAATTCCAGCTTTTAAGATGTCTAACACCCGTGACATATTGCCGTTGAGCATGGCTGAAATATCTAACCACAAACCCGGAAATACTAGAGAGCAAATCACTCCTTCTTGGTTGGGTAACAAAGAAATATAATCGCCATTTTCTAAACTAAACCAATCAATTTTTTGGTCAAATACCTGCCAAACAAGGTATTCTTGAATGCCACCGCGCCGATAAGCACGTTTTTTATCACCTAAGTCTATGGCGGCACTACTAGCGGCAATTTCTACCACTAATTCCGGCGCTCCTTCTAGGTATCCCTCTACAGTTAGGGTTGATTTTCCCCCGCTTTCTTGACTGATTAATAACACCCCATCCGGCTGTAGTTCGTTGTCGATATCCAAGCGAACGGTTGGCTCAATACCCATTTGTACTTGGGGTGTAGCAGCTTGATAAACTCCCAACCAAGTGATTAAACGTCCGTGGGGTTCAGCATGAAATTTAAACCTTAATGGGGATGCCATATATACAACTCCTTCGATCAGTTCGGCTTTTTTTAATCCTGGCATAGCTTGATAACGGCGCTCGAATTCGGGACGAATTAAGCGATCCCCATTTTCTAACGGGGGTAAATGTTGAGTGGTTACAGTCTGAGAAGTTAAGGATTTAACCGGAGAAGAAGTCATGGTGGCAGTCTTTGGGAACAAAACAGCATTGATTTTATTATAAGTAGGTAGGCGTTAAAAATTATCAGATGCCCCCCTTATTAAGGGGTATCCCCCCGCCTATCGGCACCCCCCTTATCAAGGGGGGCAGGGGGGATCGAACCTAAAATCCATTTTTAATTTAATTATAACCAGCTAAGTACCTAGGCAAAATTATTTACACATGACGATCATTGCCCCGTAAGGGTTTTAGCTCGATCGGGCAGGTAATTAATTTTGCATGACTACTTACTTAGATTGTTTTATTGGACTTCTTGCGGGATTTAACTTTTAGCTGAAATTTCGCCAGAAGTCCTGAGCTTTTAGCGATGGGATGAATGGCGACCAACAGATAGACAATTACCCAAAAATATAGCATTTATCTTAGTGGTGAGGTACAAAGTTTTCGTTTTGGGAAGTCGGTAGTCGATACCAAATTAGGTTACACTTCATCTAGTTATGAGAAACGCTGTCATAACTGATATAGCGCACCTAAATGAAAGGTAAACGTCCTCTTCTAGAGCCTACCCGTTCACGAATAACCGATAACTGATAATGTTGGTTCCCCTTACCCGTCAATCGATCGAGCAAATTGTCCCGATTATCGCCACAGGTCCCCAGTACGCTCACTATTGGGGTAAATGGTCTGATTTTCTGCGCCGTTTATTCATTTCTATCATCGCTCTCACCGCAGCTTGGTTAATCGGTAATTTATTCGGCCCAGGTGGTTTAACAATTAAACTGATATTCGACATTATCGCCGGTTTATATTGGCTCTGGGGTCCGGTTTACTGGGCCAGTGTTCGTAATAATACCTATCGTCGTCTTCCCTACGGGGGGTTTTGGCGCGGTCGCGTTTTCGATGCTTTTGTAACCGAGGAATTAATCGGGGAAGAAGAAAGGGTCAATAAACGCGGGGAATTAGAGATTATCGAAAATCGCCAACGCTGTATTAATCTAGAAATCGGTGATCAAACTGGCTTTTCGGCGATCATTCGCGCTCCCCTCAAACGCATCCATAAATCGATCCGTCCCGGAATGGTGGCCGAAGCTTTGTTAATGTCTCGAGAACCCGATTTAGGGGATATCAATCAGCTTTCTGATGTCCATCTTCCCCAACTCGACCAGTGGATAGGGGAATATCCCGTGCTGCGACGGGATATTTTTCAGCAAGTTAGTCGCGAATTGGGAGGGGGAAAAGAACCCCGGCCAAAACCTTCTCGTTATTCTAATAATGTCATCCGAAGACGCAAAACCCGTTAATGGTTCGGCGATCTTTGAAAAAACACCGGTTTCTCGGCTATCAATGAATAATACTAAATCCTGTTTAAAAGGTATAGGAGAGTAGGGTGTAGGGTGTGGGGTGTAGGGTGTGGGGTGTGGGGAGAAGGGAGAAACAATTCATAACTTGAGAGTTAATCACACTATTAAAAACGGATTTGGAATAATAATCAATTAAATGGTCTATTTACACAGTTTATGCCATTTAATCCTTATTTTTGCCGTTTTTTAACCATCAAAAATTAATTATGCAAGGGGTTCAATATAATGTTAATTGAGCTTAGAAGGAGATAAATCGATGACGGCATCCTTTGACATCCTCGCCGCCGTAAAACGGACGGCGATTCCCAAACCTCACGATTTGGGTTTCTGCTTCTTTCCCGAAGGATTTTTCGCACCTGCCTTAACAGATTGGCTCTTCTGGTTTCTGTGTGGAAACGAGGTCTATACTGATGGTTTCTTCGTCAAAATAGCCCTAAAAGTCTTGCCCGATAAGCATTTCACAATTCCATAAGCAAAAATTATCACAC
>NZ_SFBV01000318.1:0-10886 GCF_007095585.1 Microcystis sp. M_OC_Ca_00000000_C217Col | reverse complement strand
AACTTAAACTAATAAAACGGAGAGGCTATGGCTTTAGAAACTTTCGGAATTTTTGGGTTAGAAGTATGTTATCTTGGCATCTTGTATGTTGATTTAGCATAAAGGGTAACGAAGAGCCGTATCTCAACAAAATTTTTACCCTGATTTAACCTTTATTCACGAGCCAACAGGAGCTAAGTTTGCTGTGGATAGAGATTACTATTGATGAGGAGAGTGTTTAGTGAAGTTAACGCCACTTGTGCCACCGATTAAGTGTCAAGGAATTAAAACTAAATTGGTGAAAGATATTAAAAATATTGTGTGTGATCTTAGCTTTGGGCGTTGGATAGAACCCTTTTCTGGATCGGGGGTGGTGGCTTTTAATATTAATCCCAAAAAGGCTTTACTTGCGGACACAAATACTCATATTATCCAGTTTTATAATAATCTAAAAAATCAAGTTATTACCAGTAAAACTGTGAAGCTTTTTTTGCAAGAAAATGGTCAAGTTCTTAAGGAACAGGGAGAAAGTTATTATTATCAGGTACGAGAAAGATTTAATCAAGCTCCTAATTCTCTGGATTTTTTATTTCTCAATCGCTCCTGTTTTAATGGCGTGATGAGATTCAATCGTAAGGGACAGTTTAACGTACCTTACTGTCATAAATCAGAGCGATTTTCTCAAGCATATATTACCAAAATAGTCAATCAAGTTATTGCCCTAGAAAATATTCTTATTAAAACTGATTATAATTTTCAAGTTGCTGACTTTCGAGAGACTTTATCTGATTGGCAAAAAACAGACTTGATCTATCTCGATCCTCCTTATTTAGGGAGACACACCGATTATTTTAACTCTTGGTCTGAAGAGGATGAAGATTGTTTGGTGACTATTTTAAAGGATATTTCTTGTCGGTTTATTTTGTCCACTTGGCACAGTAATCAGTTTAGAAGCAATCCTTTAATTAAAAAAAATTGGAGTGCTGATCAGTTTTATATCTATACTAAACAGCATTTTTATCATGTGGGTTCCACAGAAAAATTACGTCATCCGATCACCGAAGCACTCATTACTAACTTTAACATTCCCTTCTTGCCAGAGCGAGGAACTGATTTGCAACAACTGTCATTATTGCCATCGACAGCAGAAAATGAGGGAGTGAGAACAGTCTAGAAGATGCCTAGTTGCTAATTCTCACTCCTTACTATTTATCCTTGGCTTTGGCGTAGATGGTCATTAATTTGGCGTTTACGCTTTTCTTCGGGGGCAGTGCTAGTAATTTCGCCAAAATCTTGACTACTCATGGAAAGATGGGACATTATCTTTCTTTTGCGCTCTTTAGCAGTTAATTCCGGTGAAGGAGTTACTGGAGGCGGCGCTGCCACGGGTTCCGCTGCCACCGGAGGAGTTTCCACAATTGGCAGCGGTTTTTTGGGAATATAGTCAGCACCAGTGGTACTTCTGGAGAGATGATCGAGAATGCGCCGTTTGCGATCGTCAGTAGCCATAAAAATCTTTGCCAATCTAGTTTAAAGTTTTGTAACTATCACCTATTGTCAAACATCCCTATCCCCTTGAGAAGTCAAGGGAGACTTTATCTTGAGGGATTGAAGACATATAAAACCTGCGATCGCATCTATCTGGTCGTGGAAGTGGAGGTCTTCTCGCCCAAGGTGATAAGATAAAAAACTAAGTCTTTGAAAATATGACAAAGGATTTATCTATCATGACACCCTCTTTAGCTAACTTTCTCTGGAGCCTTGTTTTAGGTGCGGCTATCGTCCTGATCCCTGCCACTATCGGCTTGATTTTCATCAGTCAATACGACAAGATCAAACGGACTTAATTTAAAATCCTAAAATGCCTAGACCGATTCCGTCTGGGCATTTTAGCTAATTTTGGAACTGGCAAGAGCGATCGCACCGACTACCCGATATCCCTCTGTGCGTAAAACCTGCACAGCTTCCTCGATCGTGGTTCCTGTAGTATAAATATCGTCAATTAAGAGAATCGGTACTGATTTCGGTAAATTTTTCCCCAGTTGAAAAGCCGCTTGCATCGTCTTTTTTCTTTCCTCGGCTGCCAGACTAAATAAAGCTGCCGTGTTCTTAATCCGAATTAATCCGCGACTAGCCAGATGATAACCGGTTAAACGACAAAAACCCTCGCCAATGACTTCTGCTTGATTAAAACCCCTTTCCCTTAATCTTTCTGGGTGGAGAGGGATAGGAATCACCGTCAAACGTTTATCGGTGAGGGGAGGACGCAGCAGCCAAGTTTCCCCCATGCAACTGCCTAGCAAAGAGCCGAGAGCGGGATGGCGATCATATTTCATTTTAGCGATCACCTGTTTTAATTTACCTTCATAGCGTCCCCAGATAAACAGGGGAATAGAACCGTGCCAGAGAAAAAGCGGGTTATTCTGACGATAGGCCTGTAATTGTCGCCCACAATCACGGCAAAGCTCTTGATCGCTCTGCCGTTGACAAAGAGGACAGGGAGACTTAAGAAATAAAGCGAGAAAAGGTTCGAGCATGGGAAGCGAAAGTTTTAGCTAGATCCTGATTTCCATCGTCAAAAACGGTCAAATAATGGGGATTACTCCGCTCGATCGAAAGACTGATTCCTTGCGCTCCTTCGGACTCTAGATCTTGGAGATAACCCCCCTGATGCTGTTGTGCTTCCTCAAAAGAGGCAAAGGGACCAAAATAGTAGGTACAGTGGGGATAAAGGGAGGTAATTTTCAGCCACCAAGGCGTATTATCGTCAGAAATTTTATTTGTCTGCAAGAAAGATAAAATCATGTTCTGGTATTGATAGGGTACAGGGATTGCAGGAATTAAGGATAGGTTTGAGGAACTTTGCCCCCATAATTCCGATTTGCTGGCCAAAAAATCGAGCTTTTGGCCAAAGAGAGTCTTTTTATCGTATTAGATTAACAAGGGGATCGGTCGCAAAATCAAAAGAGATTCTAAAAATTCCCCTCAGCCAAGGGGAAGCGGATCGAGATAGGATAGTAAGGAGTTTTTTTGTAGAAAGCTAAGGGGATCAGATAACTATGAGCCAGATCACGGACACGGATAAGAGTCTTGAGGCGATGAAGAATTTTGCCGAACAGTACGCTAGACGTACAAATACTTACTTCTGTAGCGATCTCTCGGTGACAGCGGTGGTAATTGAGGGGTTAGCGCGTCATAAGGACGAATTAGGCTCTCCTTTATGTCCCTGTCGTCACTACGAAGACAAAGAAGCGGAGGTAAAAAATACTTTCTGGAATTGTCCCTGTGTGCCGATGCGGGAACGGAAAGAATGTCACTGTATGCTATTTATTACCCCCGATAACGAGTTTGCTGGGGAAGAACAGACAATTTCCCTCGACTATATCCAAGAAGTCCGCGAATCGATGAAGGGGCATTAGTTTAGGGTAATGACAGCCAGCGCTTTTGGCCAAGGAATCGACGAATTTAATCGCCAGCAATTCTATGCTTGTCATGATACCCTAGAGGCTTTGTGGATGGAGTCCGCAGAGCCTGAAAAAACCTTTTATCAAGGCATTTTGCAGATTGCTGTCGCTTGTTACCATCTGGAAAATAATAACTGGCGCGGAGCGGTAATTCTTTTGGGAGAAGGGGTTAGACGTTTACAACACTATCAACCCGATTACGAGGGGATCAACGTGACGCATTTGGTGGGGGAGAGTTTGGATCTATTAAACTTTTTACAGAATCTCGATCCCCAAGCTTTACCAGCAGTGCTAGAAGCGATGAAAAGCCATCAGGAACATCCTCATGCCCACCTCGATCGATCTATCTGTTCTCTGCCGAAAATCCTCAAAAGTCATCCCGTTCTCTAAAAAGCTAGATTAGTGAGTCAATACAATTACGTCTATAGGTGACATTTCTATGAGAGCAAGATCCGCAAAAATCAGAGGATGGCTAGTTGCCCTCGTTTCTACTAGCTTAGTCATGGGATTGGGCAATTCTCCCCTAGTCAAAGCACAGCAGAATATCGTACCAGGTAATGCCATGACAGTGCGATCGGATATTCAAGAGGCAAACTCAAAAACGGGCGTAATTACTGCGAGGGGTAACGTACAAGTGTTCTACCCCGCCCGCAAAATGCAGGCCACTTCTGCCCAAGCTCAGTATTTTAGCCGCGAACGTCGTTTAGTGATGACGGGTAATGTTTATGTTTTGCAGGAAGGCAACAGTATCCGCGCTGAAACGATGACTTATCTTGTCGATGAGGGCAGATTTATCGCTACTCCCCAAACCAGTCAGCAGGTGGAGTCAATTTATTTAGTCAAAGATAACGAAACTTCTCCCCAACCGGCAGCCTCCCCGACACCCGCACCCATACCTTCCCCTTCCCTCCCCGCTGCCCCAATTATTAACCCGCAGTGATGGGGAGTCAGGAATCAGAATTCAGGAGGAGATAGGGTGATAGGGTTTTGGGGTGATAGGGTGATGAGACAGCTTCCCCACGTCCCCACGTCCCCACTTCCCCATTTCCCACGTCCCCACGTCCCCACGTCCCCACGTCCCCACTTCCCCATCACCCCACTTCCCCAACACCCAACACCCAACACCGGATAAAGATGACTTTAGTATTAGAAAATATCCATAAATCCTACGGTAAAAGGCTCGTGGTTAACCGGGTGAGTATTACTGTTGCCCCGGGGGAAATTGTCGGGTTATTAGGACCAAATGGTGCGGGGAAAACCACAACTTTTTATATCGCCACGGGATTAATTAAACCGAATCTAGGACGCGTTTGGCTCGATCAAAAAGAAATTACTAAATTACCCCTTAATCAGAGGGCGCGTCTGGGGATTGGCTATCTGACGCAGCAGGCCAGTATTTTTCGTTATTTAACTGTATCAGAAAATATTCAGTTAGCCCTAGAACAGTCGGGGGTTCCCTTTTCCCAACGGACAAATCGTCTCTATGATTTATTAAAAGAATTTCGCCTCGATAAGATTGTTGGCACTAAAGGCGCTTACGTTTCTGGAGGAGAAAGAAGAAGGACGGAATTAGCTCGCGCTTTAGCGGTGGGAGTCAACGGACCAAGATTTTTGTTATTAGATGAACCCTTCGCTGGGGTGGATCCAATCGCTGTGTCTGAGATTCAAGCGATGATCGCTGGTTTAAGGGATCGTCAGATGGGAATTTTAATTACCGATCACAATGTGCGAGAAACTTTGGCTATCACTAATCGGGCTTATATTATGCGCGAAGGGCAGATTTTAGCGGCGGGAAGTGGCGAAGAACTGTATAATAATCCTCTGGTGCGTCAGTATTATTTGGGTGATAATTTTTTCAGATAATTGTTATTAATAAAAAATCGCTGCATTATATCATGAAAGTTAGCAATTGGCAAGGAAATTTAAGTAGAATACCCGGATTTACCATCTTAGACCGCTATATTTTTGTCGAGTTATTATTGCCCTTTCTATTTGGGATGGGTTTATTCACTTCTTTGGGAGTGGCGATCGGCACTTTATTTGATTTAGTGCGACGGATTACTGAGTCGGGTTTACCTTTTACTTTGGCCCTAAAAATTCTCCTATTAAAAATGCCAGAGTTTATCGTTTTAGCCTTTCCCATGTCGATACTTTTAGCAGCTTTAATGGCCTACAGTCGTTTAGCCAGTGATAGCGAATTAATTGCTTTTAAAAGTATTGGAATTAGTGTTTATCGCCTAATAATTCCCGCCATTGTGCTAAGTTTAATAGTGACGGGATTAACCTACGTTTTTAATGATTATGTGGCCCCGGCTGCCAGTTATGAAGCTAATGCTACCATGACGAAAGCTCTGCGACCAAATCGCAAGTCTTTTATTGAAGATAATATTATTTATCCTGAATACGGCAAAGTGCGGCCACCGGATGGAGGGGAAGCGCAAACGGTATTAAGAAGGTTATTTTATGCCGAAAGATTTAACGGTCAAGAAATGTTAGGGTTAACCATTCTCGATCGCACCCAGCCGGAAGTTAATCAAATTATTACCTCAGAATCAGCTTCTTGGAATATTGAAAAAAATATCTGGGATTTTTATAACGGCACAATTTATCTAATTGATCCTAATGGTTCCTATCGTAATATTGTTCGCTTTCAACATCAACAATTAGCCCTACCTCGTACCCCTTTAGATTTAGCTTTTCGAGGCCGAGATGGTTCAGAAATGACCCTAAGACAAGCGCGGGAATATCTAAAAATACTGGAATTAAGCGGCAATCCCACCAAAATTAGAAAACTACAGGTTCAAATCGAGCAGAAAATATCTTTACCCTTTGTTTGTTTGGTTTTTGGGATGATTGGGGCAGCCTTGGGATTACGTCCCCAAAATTCTAATAAAGCCACCAGTTTTGGTATTTGTATTGTCCTAATTTTCTCCTATTATCTCCTATCTTTTGTCACCAGTTCCTTAGGCATTGGCGGAGTTTTAACCCCCTTGATGGCCGCTTGGTTGCCCAATATTTTAGGATTAACTGCCGGGGGAATTTTGTTACTTCAATCAGCTAAGTAATCGAGGGTTAGCGGTGGGAATAAAAATTGATAATCATCAAATTTCTAGGGCTAATTTGTATAAACGACTGCGGGATAAATTAGTAACTTGTGCTAATTGTCTGCTGGCTTGCGATCGACTAACTCCCCGTTCTATAATTTGTTTTAATTCCCGTTTTAATTCCTCGTCAGATAATTGGATATTATCGGCCTGATCGTTGCCCATAACTACGATCGTAAATTCTCCTTTAGGAGTTTTATTATCCCGATATAAATTAATGGCCTCGGCGATAGTTCCTCGCCAAATTTCTTCGTAAAGCTTGGTTAATTCCCGACCTAAAACTATCTTTCTCGTGGGTCCAAAAGTTTCCCGTAAATCCTCCAAAGTCTTAATAAGTTTGTGAGGTGCTTCATAAAAAACCATCGTTCTCGTCTCGGTTTTTAAACCCTCTAAGCGCTCTTGTTTCAGCTTTTCCTTACCCGGAAGAAATCCTTCAAAACAGAATCTTTCTGTCGGTAATCCCGACACCGCTAAAGCAGTAATTACCGCCGTTACTCCGGGGATGGGAACCACTTCGATCTGAGCTTCTATACAAGCTTTAATTAACTCATAACCCGGGTCAGAAATCCCCGGCATTCCCGCATCAGTAACTAAAGCGATATCCTGACCTTGACTGAGAATATTTAATAACTCATCGAGACGGGAAAGGCGATTATGTTCATGGTAACTAATTTGAGGGGTCGGAATATCAAAATGCTGCAATAATTTGCCCGTGTGTCTGGTATCTTCGGCAGCAATTAGAGAGACTTTTTTGAGAGTTGCCAGGGATCGGAAAGTCAGATCGTCTAAATTACCGATCGGCGTTCCCACCACATATAATTTACCGAGATTATTCATAAATTGGCTAAAAATAGGCTATTTAGTTGTATTTTAAGTGATCAGTAAACAGTAAACAGTAGGCTGATAACCGATCACCGATCACTGATCAGACTGTCCACTAAAAACTCATAAGTAGGGAGGCACAATTATTTGTAGGATAGGTTAGCGGTAGCGTAACATGAGCGGGCGTTGGGTTTCATGCTTCAACCCAACCTACGTTCATCTTATATTTAATTCCACCCACCCACTTATCTGATCACTGATAACTGATAACTGATAACTGACGACTGAAGACTGATCACTTTTCTCTGTTCAGGGATCACTCAAATAGGGTAAAGTAGGTCAAGGTATGCTCACCCCTGTTATTGAATTAATCTAGTCTAAGGAGAACGTCTTAGTAATGTTAACCCTAAAAATCGCCGTTTATATCGTTGTTTCCTTCTTTGTCTTACTTTTTATCTTTGGCTTCCTTTCTGGCGATCCTACCCGTAACCCCGGACGCAAAGACTTTGAGTAGAAGACAATTATCAAACTGGTTCTAGGGTAGAGACACAGGGAACAAGTTATCGGACTTTCCCTGTCTCCCTAGAAATAATGATCGTGGTAGTATCAATGAGGTTCGCTCGTCCTCTATTTCGATCGCCGACTCGTGCAGTCATGTCTTTTTTTTTCTTAGCTGTTGAACCACCTGCCCTGATTAATACTGTAGCTGAACCGGAAACGGAGGAGCGCCAAGTCTCTGAAAGTAGTCCCACGTCTGTAGTTCCCCTCCCTGTCACCCCAGCACCTCTAGAGGCAAAAAAGCCTTCAGCAGAGAGCGTTTCTATTCCCCTCACCGTCACTCCCCCCCCGGAAACCGTCGAGGTAAAACCCTTGGTTCCCGCTCAGGGTATTCCCTTAGAACCTTTACCTAGCAGTGCGGGTGATGCGGCAACTTTAGGAACACCCCTTTCTGTTCAGAATTCTCCACCCCCCGCAGCCGTTGGTGTCACCATTAATCCCGAAACCGAGATAGTTTCAGGATTAAATCAAAAAGCTCTCAACCATAAAAATGGCTCAACTCGGCTATTAGTGCGGAAAAAGGGCGAAAAAACCAGCCAAGAATACTGGATTTCCCTCAATAACAGCCTAGCTCAGACCGCTGCAGTTAATCCAGAAGAGGAAAAGCCTCTAGAATTAGTGGCTGATGAGCAGGAATTTGACCAAAATCGGCAGATTATCACCGCTAGAGGTAATGTCACCCTACGTTTTGCCCAAAGTGTACTAACAGCCGATCGCTTACAGATTAATCTTCCCGAAAAGTTAGCAGTAGCGGAGGGCCAGGTGATCCTAACCCGGGGAGATCAAATCCTGCGCGGCGATCGCTTTGAATATTATTTCGTCCAGGATAGCGGTGTGGTATTTAATGCTAATGGGGAGATTTTTCAACCCAGCACCGCTAGGGATTTACGGCAAACGCTGCCCACGGATGTGGGGGCCAGTAGTTCTTTTGGAACCCTAACCGATCGTTTGGCATTAAATCAACCCTTGCAGAGAATCACGACGGGAGAGGGTTTTCAATTTGTCGTCGGGGGACAGGATCCCAGTCGGCGCGATCGACAGAATATTAGTAGTCCGTCGGGGGGAACGATTAATCGTGTCCGTTTTCAGGCCGAGCGCTTGAATTTTGATGGTAAGGTGTGGAATGCCACTAATGTGCGTCTGACGAATGACCCTTTTTCCCCTCCTGAGTTGGAAGTTCGGGCCAATTCCGCCACTTTTCGCAGTACCGGCCCCTTTACCGATGAGTTGCGGATGAGTAATTCCCAGTTGGTTTTCGATCAACGGGTAGTGGCACCCACTTTTATTAATAGTCTTACCTTCGATCGCCGTCGTCGTCGTCCTTTTTTAATTGCTCCGGGCTATGATGGAGAGGATCGGGGCGGATTTTTCGTAGAAAGTCCCCTAACTTTAGTGGAGACACCGAAGACTCTTTTTGAGTTGACACCCCAATATTTAATTCAAAAAGTCCTCAATCCCGATGCTTTTCCCTCAGCTAACCCCGGAGGTGGTGAAGTTTCACCCCTTAGTCCGAAAGCTTTTGGTTTATTGGGCAATTTTGCCACTAATTTTGGTGAGCGCTCGTTTTTTCAGGCGACAGCTTCTTTTTCTAATTTAGATTTGGAACAGATCGAAAATATTGTTCGTTCTAAGATTCGCTTTCAACAGACGATCGGACAGTTGCAGGATCCCTATCTGCTCAATGTGGAGTACAATTATCGCGAGCGTCTCTTTAACGGTTCTTTGGGGTTTCAGACGGTTAATAGCAGTTTTGGGGCAATTTTGACCTCACCGGTGATTGTCGTCCCCAATACGGATATTAGACTCAGTTATCAAGCTTCTGTTCAGAATGTCAACGCACCCACCGATCGCAGTAATCTCTTAGCGGCCAATGCAACGGATAATGTGACTAATTTAAGCCGTTTTCAGGGTGCTGTCTCCCTCAATCGCAGTTTTTTACTCTGGTCTGCCCTTACTTTACCACCGACTCCCGACCAAGGCTTAAGATTTTCTCCTCTTCCCGTTCAACCCTATATTGCTATTGTCACTGGTGTCACTGGTGTCACCAGTTATTACACTAACGGAGAGACGCAAAATTCCGTCACGGGAACTGTGGGATTATTGGGACAGTTTGGGCGTTTTTCCCGCGATTTTTTCGACTATACCGGGTTTAATATCAGTTTTAGTCAGGGTTTAGTTAACGGACAATCACCCTTTTTCTTCGATCGCTTTGTTGATCAACAAACAATGTCCTATGGTATAACTCAACAGGTATATGGTCCGATTCGTGTGGGTTTCCAGAGCATTTACAGTATCGATCAAGCGAAGGAAATCAGTACAGAATATTTTCTCGAATGGAGTCGTCGCACCTATAGTTTAATTTTGCGCTATAACCCGGTGCTGCAGTTGGGAATACTCAACATCCGCGTCTCGGATTTCAACTGGACAGGCAACCCCGGCTATTTTGAGGGTAGCGATGTCCGTCCGGTGGTGGATGGAGTAACCCGTTAAGCTGAGGAGACTCCGAGACAGGAGACTCCGAGACAGGAGAAGGGAGAAGGGACAAGGGAGATGGGGAAAAGGGAGAGGGAATTATGAATGATGAATTATGAAGTGGGGTTTTAGCGATTTTTAGGTCGGGATTACCTCTCATTGAGACTCCCTTGGCTAACTTCTAAGTAGTTGGTTATAATCAAATTAAAAATGGATTATAGGTTCGATCCCCCCTGCCCCTAGGGTTGATTCATTTAAATTAAGTATAGCTGATTTTGAGTCAATAAATTTGACCGAAGATTCTCAAGTTTATCTTTCTCTAACCAAAAGAGTTAGTCACAATAACTAATATTTAATCCTCTGCCAATATTTATTATGAATAAATTGATAAAGCTTGTTCCCAAGCCACTAAAAGCCTATCTCTCTTGAAATTTTCTGAGAGTACATCCTGTTAATTTAGCTAATTTTTCCGCTTCTTACGTCGATA
>NZ_SFBV01000317.1:0-18232 GCF_007095585.1 Microcystis sp. M_OC_Ca_00000000_C217Col | reverse complement strand
ATCTTGTAATGTACCGCAAGTCCTTCGTCATCGCTGTGCTTATCTAAATGGTTGCCTTTTTTAACTTTTTTATTGATCTCATTAAGCATTTCTACTTATTGCAAAGGTGAGATGCTCCCCACCTCACCGAAGTCAACGCCGTCAATGCAGATTTGCGCCATGCTACCCTGACGGGTGCTTGCGTGGAAAATTGGAATATTGATGCCACCACCCAACTGGATGAGGTGGACTGCCAGTATATTTACTTGCTTAATGGGCAGAAAGAGCGCCGCCCCAGCAGTGGCGAATTTCAACCCGGTGAATTTACTAAATTATTTGCCGAAATGTTCGACACCGTTGACCTGATTTTCCGCAATGGGGTAGATTGGAAAGCCTTCATTGCCGCCTTAAAAGAAGTGCAAGTGCAGAACGAAGACACGCCGCTTCAGGTACAGAGCATTGCCAATAAAGGAGATGGCGTGATAGTGGTAAAAGTCCATGTACCGTCCGACACTGATAAAGAGAAAATTCATCAAGAATTTAACCAAAATTATCAACTACAACTCGCAGCCATTGAAGCCCAATATAAGGCACAACTCACCGCCAAAGAGACAGAAATTGCCATCTATCGCCAACAAAGTGTTGATATGATGGAAATTACCAAAACCCTCGCCAACCGTCCCATCCATGTAGAAGCAAAAGCCATGAGCCACAGTAACGACAGTTCCCCAAATATTACCATCCGCGATATTAATAATTCCGCCGTCAATTTCGGCGAAATCATCGGCGATGTAACTAATACCATTAACCAAATTGCAGCCGATGCTTCCCCAGAAAATGCCCAACTTAAAGCTTTACTGCAAGAACTAACCCAGGCGATTGAAATTGACAGCCATTTAGATGAAGAAGAAAAAGCCGAAGCCGCCAACCAAGTGAAAAAGATTGCCCAAGCTAGTCAAAATCCTGATGATGCCGGACTACAAAAGAAAGCCCAACGAGCGGTTAATTTTCTCGAAACAATTGCTAAAGCTTTGGAACCTGCCAGCAAACTTGCCCAAGCCTGTCAAAAAGCCTTACCGATAATTTTGAAAACATTAGGCTTCTGATAGGTTTGTAGTTGCGCTTTAGCGCAGTTCTAGTTAGGGCTATAGCATCCTCGTAACTGTTTTACCGTCTCTTTTAGCCATTGATTATAATCAGTTTCGTAGGCAGTTGACGACATAATTTAACTCTCCATAGAAAATTACTTAAATGCCTTTCTATCTAAGGCCAGCTGAATAAACCTAAATGAGGGATTAAGAGAATTTCTCCTATCCCGTTACTGGGTACAAATCAAGGAAACCCCTAATAAATCTAAGGCCTTTTCTTGCAGAGGAGAATGACTGTTAGGAACTTTTTCTATCTATATGACTGCCATTCTAGCAAATATACTCCATCCCCGTCTATTAAGAAATATTACAATAAAAATGCAAGGTTTTTGAACCACATTTTGCTCAAAACCTTGCACCTAATTTGAGATTTATTTGGCAGATCCTAATGAGCAATTATTTCTGCCCTTTCAACAAACTGATGATAGTATCCAGTTTCTTCTCAAGTTTTTGGTTTTCTTCCTCCAATTTAGCAATCTTATCCAACAGTGCTTGATTGTCACTGACTGCCGCAGCAGCGCGTAATTTACGCACATCCCGACCAAAGCCCATCAATGCCGGACGTTCCACATAAGTAACCCGGTGCAGTACCCGCCAGGCTTTATTGGGTTTACCTGCTTGGGCCTGACGCAAAGCCACCGCTTCCTCATCATTACTGCGTAACCATTCAGGATCGACGACATAGTTAAAGAAGTCGTGGAAGTGATTGGTACTGCCTTCGAGGTAGAAACTCATAAAGCGATAGCGATCTACTTTTTCCCCAGGCATAATCGGGCGATCGTTGTAGTCGGTAATGCCTTTATACTCTAAACCACTCAGATCTACACTCAACTCAAAACCCTTACTCCGAGCTTCAGTTTTGCTCATGGTTTGGGTGAGGTTAACAGTGGCTAGGGCGGACAATTCAAACATAGCACCAGCTACACCAACATTCGCTTCTCCTCCCAAACTTGCATTCATGCTAAAAGAGCCACCAATGGTATGCTCTACCGTATTCGCAAAGCTTTGTTGCTCCGTTCGCAAGCCCCCATCAGCATCCCAAACGTAGGTATTGACGATGTTGCGTTTGCCAGCCCGAATTTGCAAACTTTCCATCCGTTTTTGCCAACCAGCAAAACTGTTCGTTGCTTGGACTCGTTTCTCTTGGTCGGCAATTTTGCTTTGAATTTCTGCTTGTTTCTGCTGGGAAGCGGTTTCTTGCTGCTTGGTTTTTGCTGCGGCTTCAGCTTTTTCCTCCTGAAGTTTTTCCTCCTCAGCCTTTTTCTTCTCCTCATCACTCATCTGAGTGCTGGGTTTATCTTCTTCCCGTTGTAGCCCAATAGTGCTTGGTCCCTGACCACTATCGATATTCCGATCTAAAGAGAGTTCATCGACTAAACGCACATCAAAGTTAGAAAAGTAAGATTCTCGGCGTTTATCTTCCGCTTCAATTTGGCGTTTTAATTCATAAGCCTCTTTCAGGCGATAGTAACTAGCGGGATAGAGAGAACCGTACTGGCTACGCATTTCGGGAACGTGCTTGAAGAAGCGATCGCTTGTGGCAATGCTGCCAGTCATCCCATCCAAGCTACCGTTCATCGTGTAGGCAGGATTCATCAAAAAGGTGATGGTGTTGACATCTGGAGGAATGCCATCTACCGGCTGCACTTGGTAGCCCACCATTTTGCCAGTGCGGGCCAGTCGGGTGACAAACACATCTGCCAATGCAGAAACAACCAACGCATAGCCAATGTTTTTGGGAATAAATCGTGTCCCCAAATGGGGGAACTTAGTGCTTTCTTCTGGTGTGCCGCGTAGTTCCAGTTTATCGGTCATGCTCAGGGATGAACTGGAGGTGATACTACTCTCATTCTGGAATTGGTAGCTGAAGTCAAAGTTGGCTTTGTAACCCGCACGGAATTTGGCAATCCTTTTGGAAACTACAACCCCTCCCTCGACTTCATCATCTAATCCAGCAAAAGCTTCTATACTTCCACCCAAACCGCTATCTTGCGATCGGTTCCAGCTAAACTCGACATCTTCAGACATGGTTAATTCCACAGAAGTTGCACCGTTGTAATCGTCTGACAAGGTTAGGTTTTCACTGGGTACGGGGGGTGGACCCTCAATATACCCCAACAAAGTGGGAGCAAATTGGGCGTTACCAATCCATTTAAGTTCTAAGGTTTCAATCCGCTTATCTGGTAGCAGGGTGACTCCATTAGTAGCAGGATAAGCAAAGAAGCGCCGCATGATGGCCACCTTGGTTTTCGTGGATGATTCTACAGTCACGCTGCTGTACTCAGCAGAAACTAGGGCATCGCTACCAATGGGTGGGGTATTATTATCATTGTCAATTTTGCCAATGGGTGCCGTACAACCCCACCAATTTGCCCCGGATACCGTGGCATTATAGCCATTACCGGAATGGTCGCGCACTTCCACTCCTGTGGCTTCACTCATGGGGTAGTAAGCCAACAAACCTGGTTCGTTGCCACTCAGAAGTAGGGTGCTGTTGACAGCAATTTCATCATCACTTAGGGCAACTCCCCAAACACGCACCTCTGCCAATTTACCGAACTGCTCACCTCGGATGAAGGGGGCAATAGATAGGGTTTGATCCTTCACAATGTTGGCTTCCACCACAGTGCCATGATTATTAGCCACTAGGTCTAAAACTTTACCTCCTTCGAGCTTATTCAGGGGATAGTAAGCCACTAAATTCGCTTCTTTTCCACTAAGGCGTCGAGACATATTAGCCTTAATTTCTGCTTGGGTGCGGGCTGTATTCCAGATGCGGACATCGGTAATTTGGCCATGAAAAAATCTGTCACTAGACCAGTTACTTCTGCCAATATAGTTAATAGTCCGTCTCAGATTATTTGGAAGATGCACTCTGCCTGTTTGAATCCGCTCACCATTTTTATAAAGGGTTGCCATTCCTGAAGCATCGATGGTTGCGGCTAGGTGAATCCATTTTTTTGTTTCTAATGCACCTGTTGCCGCAACTAGCTGTTCGGTGGATTGCCGATATATGCCAAAGCGTAGTGTGTTAGATGATCCTTCATTGCAAAGCAGGATATTTTCATTAGCAGCGCCATTACCAAAGTCAATAATTCTGGACCAAGATTGGAAACTGTCATACCATACCCAAGCTTCCACCGACATTCCTTTAGATAAGTCATAGTTGATTTCCGGTAAAGATACACAATCATTTACCCCATCAAACTTCATCATCGAATAATCAGGAGACTGATTAATAGCTAAATGATTGTTCGCGATCGCATAAACATGGCTATTAGATTTCAGACTAGCTTTCTTAATGTCTTCAACCTTTTTCTTGGCGGCAGCATCGTTGGGGTTTTTATTCAGATTCTCTTCCGCATCTTTTAGGGCTTTTGCTTTCACATCACCCACTTTTTTGCCATCAATATAAAACAGAGTAGTATCTCCGCGACCGACAGCAGTGAGATGATGCCATCCCTCGGTTAACAACTCCATATTGAAACCGCTATCGTAAAAGTTCTGCCCCAAAGAATCATTGGTCAGATAAATCCCTAACTGTTTACGATTTCTGACCAGGATGTGATGATCCGCATCTTTGCCTCGGATTAAAGTATTCCATTCTGCCGTTTCTGGTAATGGATAAACAAACCAAGCTTCAATACTCCAGTCTGGGGTAAGATACAAGGCTTGATTTACCTTAACGACACTATTGCTGTTGCTAAAGTTCAAACAAGCCCGTTGAGCATCGGGAATCCACTGTTCAAAGGCGATATTTTTTCCATCTGCGGTAGCATCATAGTTCGTTTGCCGCATCCGTCCTTCCCTGTCTAAATAACTCAATTGGACATTGCCTTCACAAGTTTCAATGGCATTGAGGCGGCTGGCAGATTGGACAAAACCAAGTAACGCTCCTTGAGTCACTAACCCCTTGCTATCTTTAGCCACTTCGGGCATAGTTTGGGGCTTTGCCTGGGTGTTTTTGACAGCATTCAGGAAGTCAGTGTTCAGGGTATTTAACTCTGTTTGAAGCGCAGTGATTAAAGCAATCACTTGTGCCAGACGCGCATCCCAAGCAGCTTTATCCGCAGGAGTAGCAATTAATATTTTTTGAAGTCTTTGTAACTCATTCTTTGCTAATTGCAGTTCTTGTGTCTTAAGCTCCCAATCTTTTTTAGCACGATCAATATTAGTATTTGAGGAAGCGCATTTAATTAACTCCCATTGATCTGGGACTATGTATCCACATATTCGATCTGTGTGGCGTTGGGCATAGATATAGATATTTTTGCCATAGCAATTGCTAGTCTCACCTGCGGCTTTGATGGTATAAACATTACCTCCCTTATGAATAAACTCCCACTGATCTGCGGTGTATCCACATATTCGATCTGTGTGGCGTTGGGCATAGATATAGATATTTTTGCCATAGGAATTGCTGGTCTCACCTGCGGCTTTGATGAGATAAACATTGCCTCCCTTATGAATAAACTCCCATTGATCTTGGACTGCATTATATCCACATATTTGATCTGTGTTACGTTGGGCATAGATGTAGATACCTTTGCCATAGCAATTGCTGGTCTCACCGGCAGCTTTGATTTTGCAAAAGTAGTTAAATGGGCTATTAACTGCATTCTGATACGCAGATTTAAGAGTTTGCTCTTCAATTGTCAGTGCGGCAATTTTACTCTCTAATTTCTGAATCTCTGCTCTAGTCGCAGCCTGAGCATTGTAGGCAGCAATTTTGGATTCTAACTCTCGTTTTTCTTTGAGCAGAACAATTTCCTGCTTCTCTTTCAACTCCAGTTCTTTCAACTTCGCCGCTAAGGTGGCATGGTCATCCACCAAAGTTGCCAAAGTCACACCATCTGTGTATTTCGCTTCCGTAATACTATCGGACAAGAGGCGAATGCGGTGTTTGCGAATTTCCAGCGATTGCCAATCTCCTTGAACTTTGGCAATTTCAAAAGAACGTAACAGACTCACTTCATCGGGAATTGTCACATTACAGGAAGCGCGATACCAGCCATTCCCCAAGTCTTCAAACTTGTTTTGTACCGCCGAAATGGTCTTTGTCTCTTCCGCACTGCGGCTGGTTTTTCCCCAATAGGAAAAGGTAAATATCTTGGTGCCAATATTTTTACCATCGGCATTGTCTAGATAGGCTAAATTAACCGGATTGGCTGAGTTAACTTTAAACTCAAAACTTTCCTCATAAGTTGCCCGTTCGCTGACAGCAAATAGCTCAGAATTGCTATATTTAACTGCTGTGGTTCCTCCGCCAAGATTGCGGTTGAGAGTTGCCGCACTGACATACGGTTCACCATAGACAGTGCCGTCATTGCCGTTCACAGAAAAGTCAACTACTTTGCCTTCGGAGATACCACCTAAGCGCCAATACCCCACTAAACCGACTTCTTTTCCTGTCAGTTGTAGGTACATACTATTTTTAATGTCTTCGGCAGTCCGGGCTGTTTTCCAAACACGGAGATCTGCAATTTGCCCTTCAAAATTAATGACTCCTTCCCGACTATCACGCCCGATTCTGTGAGCAATTACAGCCTGCTTATCAGAAACTGCTCCAGAATATTCAAAATCAAGCACACCATCAATGTAGCCTGATATCTTTTTGTTTTCCCGATCTCTGACAAAGCTGATAAAATGCCATTGATTGTCTCTTAAATCTTTGGCTCCAACTAGACTCTGTTCACCACCCCAGAAAAACCGTAGTTTCCCCTCGGCCGAAACTTCAAAATTAACGTCAATTGACTTCGGTAGTTGATAGTCTCCTAGCAAGACACCTCGGTTGGAATTTGCGGGAACTTTTACCCACATAGAAATCGTGAATGAACTGGAAAAAATCGGCAGTGGTTGCGCCAGTTGAATATAATCATCCACGCCATCAAACACGATCCCCCGTCGCTTTTGGGACACCAATTTCACATTGACAGCCTCTCCGATTGCCCATTTGCGTTCAATGACAAAATGGGTGTCATCAATTCTTCGCACGGGGTAGCTGTCTTTGTAGTCTTCTGTGCCGGTAATTTGGACTTGATCGCCATTTTCCAAACCATGATTAGCACAGGTGACTCGTAATTTGCCCTCGGCAGTTTTTTGATAAGCGGTAATCATGCCATCAAAAATCAAACCACCTTCTTCTTGGTCTTCTCTTTCCCAATAACCTAATCCGCGATCCAAGGGGATGTCAATATCAAACGTATCTTGATCTACTTTAATCGTCCGATACAACCCTTGATAATCACTGGTGCCGCTGATTTTTACTAAGTCGTAATTGGCTAATTTTGAAGCGCCGCCATCGGTGGATATTTTAACTAAATCTTCGATATCTTCCTCATCAGTTCCTGCGGCGAATCCGCTAATAATTCCTTGGGGAGGAGGGGTTGTGTCACCAATTGCTTTAATTTCATCTAAGGTGTTTAAGGGCAACAAAACTTCTCGCTGACGACTGCGAATAATCTTGCTATCGGGGTTTTTGTTAATTTCTCCTAAAGTACCATCCCCGGCGATGGCAAAACTGAAAACGGCCGCCCCTTTATCGGTGGGAATTGCTAACATTAATCGCGTGGCAGTTTTCAACAGTTGTTCTTCCCCAGACTGGGTTTGCTGGGCCTGTTGCAAATCGTATTTAGTGGCCGATAAACCGTCGGTGACTGTCACATCCTTAATGTCTAAAGTCCGCTTAATCACCCCCGGAATTTTTCGGGGAACTAGGCTATCCTTTGATTCTTCAAAAACGGTGTAATCTTTAACCTCAAATAGTCCTTCTTCCGAGGCGCGAATGGTGGTTACTTCCACTTTCTGGGTTTGGCTGTTGTAGGCGAAAATATGCCAGCGATAAACATCATTTTCAATGGTGGGAACCAACACCACGGAAAACCAGCCCTTATGCAGGTTATTGACTAAACTTAATTCGGTAGTGGGTTCATAGAAAAAGCTACCGTTGGCATCACGAAAGTCTAAGGTATCAATATCAATCAGTCCACTAGACCCCCGTTTCATATTTTTCGTGGGGGTGTGTTTCTGCTTACTCCGCTTAAACCGAACTTCTAGCTTGCGGTTCAGCTTATTGGTCATGCCGTCTAACACAAATCGGTCCACTAATAGCGTGTTAGATTTGGACTGACGAAAAACGTAAATATGTTCCAGGGCGGCAATGACTTGTACTGGCGCAACTGCGGTTATATTTTCGGTTTTGTAAAGGGATTTGAGGAGATATTGACTGGGATTTTGTTGGTGAGTCAGTTCGGCTTTTTCTTTCTCAATTACCGACTGGTCATCAGCTTCATCGGGGAATTCTAGAGTTTTCCAGTTTTCCCAGCCGGTTCTTTGGTCGGCGGGGGTGTTGAGGTAGCTATCTTCAAACCCATCTTGCTTGACTGTGTAGGAAATTTTCCCCTCGGCATCGGTGGCGAACACCACTATCTTGCTCTCGTGGGTAATCGTACTAATATGTTGTAGTTTGTCTTTGAGTAGGTACATAAGCGTCTTTTCAGTTAGTTGGTTTACAGATCCGACAAAACAAAAACGATGACCGCACTATCCCCGGCCATCTAGCCTAATCGGCCTTTGGGTTCCGGGATAACTACGGATTATTCAGGAAAGTTTCCTTGACTTTTACCTTTAATCCGCCAGCCATCCGTAATCATAATTACCGATTATCCGCCCGATTCATATTTGTTGCAAATCTTCACTTTTAACCGTTCAGGAGGGAGATGAAGGAGAAATGTGTGGAAACGAGGTCTATACTGATAGTTTATTCCGCCAAATAGCACTAAAAGTCTTGCCTGATAAGCATTTCACGATTCCATAAGCAAAAATTATCACACAAAGTCGAGAAGAGCCGCGCATTTACCAACAAAACTGACTCATATATAAAAAAACTGGCGATTACGATTCACGACGGTTATAGTAATGTATGATGTAATGTATATAATTAAACTGGCTATGGTCAGCAAAATCCGCAAGCAAATTTATATCGAAGCCGAGCAGAATAATTTACTGAAAGAGAAGGCCCGACAGACGGGACTGAGCGAGGCCGAGATCATCCGACAGGCGATCGACCAACACATAATTTCCGTCAAATCTCCTACCCCGAACTTGAGCGCTTGGGAGCGAGAAAAGGCCTTTATCGCCGGTCTCGAAAACCGCCCATCACAACCGGGTAAAAGGGATTGGCGAAGGGAGGATCTCTATGAACGATAGAGTCCTGCTCGATACCAATATTCTGGTCTATCTCTACGATATCGCCGAGAAAAGCAAACGGGAACGGGCATTAACCGTTGTCGATGACCTGATCCGCACCACCCGCGCTGTCATCAGTCCGCAGGTGATGGGAGAATTCTTTCAGTCCGTCACCCGCAGCCGTCGCCCCCTGCTAACCCAGGAAGAAGCTCTGGCCCGCATCCGTCAATATCTAATAGCCTGTGAGGTAGTTCCGATTACCGAGTTGATCGTTCTGGAAGCCACCCGTGGAGTAGAAAGTTACCAGTTTTCCTACTGGGATGCCCAGATCTGGGCGACCGCTCGCTTAAATCAAATCACCACGGTCTATAGCGAGGATTTTAATTCCGGGGCTACCATTGAGGGAATTCATTTCGTCAACCCCCTGAACGATGGCGGCAGACTTTCTTTTGGGTAAGATAGCTGTAGTTTCGCCAAGATTCCCAAGAAGGCGAGGGCGGCGGCTTCTTAACGAAGGCAGGAGGCGGTCGGCCGTTTTTGTAACGGGGATTTATGCCCCGCTCCCAAAACTTTTCGCCTTGTTGCTGTGCCAAATCCTTGACCCATAAACAATCATCCTCAAGATAACAAATCGATTGCAATTGTCGATGATAGCTGAGATTCTATCACTTGATGACCGAGATTAACCGGTCGAGCATTTCCCTCTACCGGCGCGCAATAACGGGGAATTGGACTAGAAACGAGGCTTATATGACGGTCACTCACCGCTAATCCATGGCTAGGATCATAGCCTTTCCAGCCGCCCCCCGGCAAATACACCTCCACCCAAGCGTGTAAATGTCTTTCTTCTTGGTCTAAATCTCCTTCTTGATAGCCACTGACAAAACGGGAAGCCAATCCCACACAGCGACACACATCCATAAATAAAACCACAAAATCGCGACAGGAACCCTGCTTATTTTTCCAAGTGTTTCCGGGTAGATAGGGTTCCCCGGTAATACGAATAATTTGCTGACAATTTCGGTAAATTTTGTCATTAAGATTAAACAGGAAAGATAGCACCTGTCCCTCGGTTTCCTGCATAACTTCTTGGGCTAATGCTGCCACATCAGGATCATTATTTAACCCATAAAATTGTCTGTAGGGTTGTAATTGACTGTGGAGAGAAATGGGATAATCAAAGGGTAAACAGGTCGCCCAAGGTTCCAACAAATACTGAAAAGGATTAACCCCATGGGTTTCCACTTCACTCACCACATCAATCAATAATTCTTCCGTCGGTTGATTAAACCAAATTTGTAAACAAGAATTACCATCGAGGTCGATAATATTAGTTATTGTTAAAGGTTCTGGGTTAATTTTGAGGGTAAACTCTCGCAAAGTTTGCCCACCATCGGATTTTGGTCGCAAGCGCAGCAGATGGGGGGATAAAATCACGGGTTGATTATAGAAATAGTTGGTTTGATGCCGAATGTGATAACGCATTAAGTTGTTAATTGGGATTGATATTGAAAGTTATTTACTGGCAGAGGTGGGGCAAGTTCGGGATTAAAAACGAAGAAAGTTTCTGTCATTTTTATTCCCACATCATTAACTCTTTTTTGAATATGGTCGAGGAATTCATGTAATCCCATTTCAATAATATCCTCGATAGTTAGATAGCTCATTTCGGCACAAAGTCGCCCTAAACTTCTTTCTACCGAATTCCCCCAAGTTCCTATAGGAGTCCCTGTAACTTGATGCAAACAGTGGTCTAATTCCCGCAGACAAAAGTGAATTGAACGAGGAAATTCTCGGTTAAGAATTAAAAATTCAGCCACGTCACTAGGAGTAATCCGTCGTTGACATTTACGATACATTTCGTAGGCACTCACGGACCGCAGTAAAGCAATCCATTGAATTTGGTCTAGAGAAGTTCCTACCCATTGGGCGGAAGGTAAGAGATAATAGTATTTAACATCAAGAATTCTGGCGGTTTTATCGGCGCGTTCCTGTAATCTTCCCATAACGCCAAAATGCCAACCTTCATTATGAGTCATCGTTGCATCCATCACCCCCGCAAAACGGTGACTAGCCAATTTAACTTGGGTAAAAAAGTTAGGTAAAGTAGTTTGAGGATGGTAAGAGGAAGCATCTTTTACCATCAAGAAAAAACCATTAACCTGTTCCCACATTTCCGAAGAAATAATCTCACGAACTGACCGAGCATTTTCTCTGGCCCAGCGCAAACAAGAGATAATTGAATTACTATATTCCGTGTCAAATGTCAAGAAATTGATCACATTTTCTGCGGTGGCTGTGCCGTAACGTTTCTTGAATTGTTCTAAATCTCCCGTGGTTAAAACCAAAGGTTCCCACTGTTGCAAAACACTGGTAGGTACATCTAACATTAAATTAAGGTTAACATCCATAAACCGGGCGACATTTTCTGCCCGTTCAATATAGCGATTTAACCAATAAATTGAATCAGCAACTCTACTAAGCATAATTAACTGGGAAAAAGGAAAGGGTAGGGTGGGTTAGTAACCCACCAAAATTTTGATTATTGTCCTGATTACTTGGTTAAAACCCAAGTGTCCTTACTGCCACCACCTTGAGAAGAATTAACCACTAAAGAACCCTTTTTCAAAGCCACGCGAGTTAACCCCCCGGGATGCACATAAATTTCATCGCCACGATGGAGAATATAGGGACGTAAATCCACATGACGACCTTCAACTTCCGTGTCAATTAAAGTGGGAACCCTAGAAAGACTTAACACCGGTTGAGCGATATAATTGCGAGGGTTAGCGGCAATGCGTGGGGCAAATTCTTCTCGTTCTTTCGAGGTAGCTTGGGAACCAACTAACATCCCATAACCTCCCGATTCATTGGCGGCTTTCACAACTAACTTATCGAGATTATTTAAGACATAATCTAAGTCCTTTTCTCGCCAACAAAGATAGGTAGGAACGTTATTTAAAAGCGCTTCTTCTCCCAGATAATAACGAATCATATCGGGGACAAAAGCATAAATAACCTTATCATCAGCGACTCCCGTACCAGGAGCATTAGCTAAAGCGACGCGGCCTTCCTGAAAAACTTTTAATAATCCGGGTACACCTAACATCGAATCGGGACGAAAAACCGCCGGATCTAAAAAGTCATCATCGAGGCGACGATATACCACATCTACCCTTCTTAATCCCTTGGTGGTTTTCATTTGTAGATAACCATCAAAGACGACTAAATCACGCCCTTCCACTAATTCTACCCCCATTTGTTGGGCGATAAAAGAATGTTCAAAGTAGGCAGAATTATAGGTTCCGGGGGTTAAAACTACTACGGTGGGATTAGGTAATTGGGGTGGGGCTAAATTAAGGAGAGTTTCCAACAGATGGGAAGGATAATCATCCACCGGTTTAACATTCATTGTCTGGAAAATATCGGGGAAGGTGCTTTTCATTACCCGACGATTTTCCAGGACATAGGAAATACCGGAAGGAACCCGCAAATTATCCTCTAAAACGTACCATTGACCATCTTTATCGCGGACTAAATCGGTTCCCGTGATGTGACACCAGATACCTCCGGCGGGTTTCAGTCCCACACAGGGTTTCAGAAATCCCGTCGCCGAGGCGATTAGTTCGGGGGGAATAATGCCATCTTTAATGATTAACTGGTCATTGTAGATATCGGAGAGAAAAAGATTGAGGGCTTTGATGCGTTGTTTCAGGCCTCTTTCTAAATAATCCCAGTCCTCAGCTGCGACAATTCGGGGAATAATATCAAAAGGAAAGATTTTTTCTACCCCTTGATTGTCGCTATAGACATTGAAAGTCACCCCCAATTCAAACAGGGCCGACTGAGCGGTTTCCCGGTGTTGTTGAAGTTCTCGGGGCGGCAGATTCTGCAACCATTTGATTAAAGGGGACGAGTGGGGACGAGGTTGACCATCATCTAAGAATAGTTCGTCGTAGAAGCCTTCGGGATCGTAGGTATTTAATAGCACGCTGACCTCATTTCATACCGATACTTTTTTGCTAACATACATTAACAATGCACTCTAAGAGAGTCTCTTAAAGAGGGGGTATCTCCCAAAGCACGAAGAAAAATTCCTCGTGCGCCATTAATATCTCTATCCATCGTCTTGCCATCAATCTTGGATTTAATGACTTTTTTTCCACCTAAGTTATGTATTAATTCACCAGTCCAGCTAACTGTTTTCGACGTATAGGCTTCACAGCAGTCTATTACTAATTTACCCATCTCAAAAGCCTTATGCTTGAGAAATTGCTTAAATCGGTAATGAGACCAGTTAAGCATCTGTCTAACAGATTTTGAGCGAATCTTCCTGCTATTTTTTAGAACCATTTCTGACACTTCAAAAGTAGGCAAAAGAATCACATCAAAGTTATCAACTAGGAATCTAGCAACTTGATGATGAAGTTCATCTACTAAATTCCTGATTTTATTTCTTAGTCGATTAGCTGCTTTTCGATAACGGTTTCTGGTTTTAGCATTAACTTTGGTAGAACGAGAAATTAAATCATCAAGGTGATAGCATAATCGTTGGATTTTACCTATATCCTGACTCCCGATTGAGCCAAAACTATTAGGCGAGAATAGTGCCAGAAAATCTCTAACACCGGGGTCTAGGGCGACAATGCGTCCTTGGTTATCGGATTCGCATCGTTGCACCTCATGGGGAATAGCTAAATAGTATTGTCCATTTCTGGATACTAATCGGCTATCCCCAAAATTGTCGGGCAGTGATTCGGTGAAGCGTATTTGCCCTAATTTTGTGTGATATATTCCTTTTTCTGAAATGGCTGACTTAGGAATATAACATGATTGCTGTTTATCTTTACGGGAACGGAATTTTACTTTCTGGATTTCCCCAGTTTTTTGATATTTTCTTTGAGCATTTTGAACGGCTTCACAAGCGTCTTTGACTGCTATTGATTTAATCTGGTAGGGGACTTCTTTAGCCCATTCTGGTAAATCATTAATGATTCCGGTCTTGATAGCCTTCCAATTAGCTTTTCTATCTGGTTCCTGTAGATATTTAATGGTTTGGTTGAAGACAAACCGAGATACTCCCCACCAGTGTTTCATCAGTTTCTTCTGTTCTGTTGTTGGATAAATCCGCACTTTCTTTGATTTTTTGAGCGTACTTCCTGAGTCCGGACATTCGGCAAGAGAAGATGTGAAGTATTTATAACAAGTCTGCTGTAAGTTCTGATTCGGGACTGTGAACAGTTTGGTCGAGAACCAAGATTTTGCCACCGTTTTGTTCGACCATATACTGTATAAGCTCGAATCTAAATCGGCATAATCTGTCCAGTGTGGACATAACAATTGTGAGTTTATTTCCCCACAATAATCTGTCCAGTATGGCTCTAAGTCCTTTTCTTTGGAAGTTAAGCCCACTATCGAGGTCTTTGATGATTTCTGCCTCTGGATAGAATCCGCGCATAAAGCTGACTTGTCTCTCAAGGTCATCTCGTTGCTTGATTGAACTGACTCGGCAGTAGCAAACAAGGGAAGCTCTAGCTGCACCATTGACGTAAGACTGGACATCGTATAATCGTTGCCCTGCTTCGTTTTTGATACTTTTGATTTTCCCTTCATCGGCATATTCTCTTAATGTATTGGGATGTAATCCCCATAGCTCAACGGCTTTTCTTAGGGTCACAAACGTTCGCCTAAATAGTGGAGTATGTAGGTCAATGTGAGCAAATCAGTAACTAGCTGTCAACCTTACCTATTCCCAGTGTCGGACAATTAGCCCGATTTTTTGTAGTCTAGGAGACATTTTAAGGGAAATTTTAGGAAGTTACGTTTTTTGAGGCTGGCGATCGCTGATTGATCCCCACCGGTGGAGAAACCTGACAAGAGCGAGAATTAGCCCTGAAAACTGTGTTACATTTTTTAAAGGTCACACCTTAAATCTTTCATTTTTCTTACTGGTTACGCGATGTTTACCAAACAAGTAACGGATTCTAAAGCCTATCAATGGTTTGAGGAACGCTTAGAAATTCAAGGGATCGCTGATGATATCAGCACCAAATACGTTCCCCCCCACGTTAATATCTTCTACTGTCTGGGTGGTATCACCCTTGTGTGCTTCGTGATCCAGTTTGCCACTGGTTTTGCCATGACCTTCTACTACAAACCCACTGTAGCAGAGGCCCTCTCCTCCGTACAGTACATCATGAACGAAGTTAACTTTGGTTGGTTAATTCGTTCTATCCATCGCTGGTCCGCCAGTATGATGGTCTTAATGATGATCCTGCACGTTTTCCGCGTCTATCTGACCGGTGGCTTCAAAAAACCTCGCGAATTAACCTGGGTGACTGGGGTTGTCCTGGCCGTGATCACCGTTAGCTTCGGTGTCACCGGTTACTCCTTGCCCTGGGATCAGGTGGGTTACTGGGCGGTTAAAATTGTTTCCGGTGTACCTGCTGCTATTCCCGTCGTCGGTGATCAACTCGTCACCCTGATGCGCGGTAGCGAAAGCGTCGGTCAAGCAACTTTAACCCGTTTCTACAGCTTGCATACTTTTGTACTACCCTGGTCGATCGCGGTCTTCATGTTGCTACATTTCTTGATGATCCGTAAACAAGGCATTTCTGGGCCTCTATAATTCAGAAAAATATCTCTGTCGATCCGAAATCATTTTTAGGAGACATTATCCATGTCCACATTAAAAAAGCCCGATCTCAGCGATCCCGCTCTCCGCGCTAAGTTGGCTAAAGGTATGGGTCACAACTACTACGGTGAACCCGCTTGGCCCAACGATCTGCTCTATGTCTTCCCGGTGGTTATCTTCGGTACGATCGGACTCTGCACCGGTTTAGCGATTATGGATCCCACCATGATTGGTGAACCTGCCGATCCTTTCGCTACTCCCTTAGAAATTCTGCCAGAGTGGTATCTTTATCCCGTTTTCCAAATTCTCCGCATTCTTCCTAACAAACTCCTAGGTATCGCTTGCATGGCTGGCGTTCCCCTAGGCTTGATGTTAGTTCCTTTTATTGAAAGCGTCAATAAATTCCAAAATCCCTTCCGTCGTCCCGTCGCTACCGCTATCTTCCTATTTGGTACTGTGGTCACGATTTGGTTAGGTATTGGTGCCACTTTCCCCATCGATACATCTTTAACTCTCGGTTTGTTCTAAGTTACTGAACTTCACCGGTTTTTTGCCCACGCTTGTGATTCCTGACTTTGGAAGAGCGATCGTGGGCAATTTTAATTTTGATTTCTCCTATCTCAATGGAGCGACAGGACTCCCGTTAAACCGCTACGCGGTTTAACGGGATATGAATCGCCACCAGAATGAAACTAACGCGGTAGCGTTTCCACTTTCGGGGAGTTTTGGTTCTCGACGTATTTTTTTAGTTGTTCGACGGTAACGCCGCCACAACTAGCCACAAAATAAGCCCCCGTCCAAAAATAAGGTTTATTGTAGAAATTTTAGCGATTTTTGTCAATTATTTTTGATCTAGAGCGAACTAATCAATTAAGTCTCTTGCCAGATAAGGATTTAGTCGATTTATGCCCCCTATCGAACCATAACAAGTAACGAAGAGCCTAATTAATTTTGCTTAGGTACTTACCTAAGCAACTGAGAGAACTGAGTTGATATGAACCTTTCCCTTGACCTTATACCCAAGAGTAAAAAGGTTCGCGGATAACCAATCTTCATCTGGGAGACTCTCCAAAATCAACATTGGTTTACACCGTCTAATAGTTTCCATCGCCCCTGCTAGTGCTTGTTGTTCAAAACCTTCTACATCTAACTGTATGATTGATATGTTCCTATCGGAAGAAATAACATCGTCTATTCTCAGGACTTTAACCCTAACACTTTGTCCTTGAGATTGACTATCCGATTTAATTAGTTTACTCCCCCCGCCAAGGGCTCGGCCAATTCGGTCAGTAATCAACATTGACATAGAACCTTCTTGGAAACCTAGGCCAGCATTAGCTATCTCCACATTATCAAGTCTATTAATATTAATTGTGATGACAGAACAACGATAATTTTCTGGGTGTGGTTCAAAAGCCCAGACTTTAGCATGAGAAGAACAAGCCCGAGAAATGGCGGGTAAAAAATCGCCAAAATATGTCCCAGCATGGATTATATCGCCAGTTCCACAATTTTTAGTAATAATTTCAATCGTCTTCGGTTCCCAGACCTCACCAGACAGAATTGTTTGGGCAGCTGGTCTATGGACTGAGGACCAAGGTAGACAGTAACCACCATATTTATTGTAAGCAATACAACACTGCAGTACAGAGGCGTCATCCCCAGGATATTTGGTAATCAAAGGACTAGAAAACAGCTGCTTTCGGCGATACAAAAGGTCTTGTATTGCTTGAAGCATAGAGTTTGGAAATAACCGAATAATTAGTTCTTTCATTGATGATTTTCTCCGTGGTCGCCTGGAGACAAGACTTAGGTTGTGCCAGTATTAGGTTTTGCCAGTGTATAGCAATCCCAAATGAATTGTAGAATAGTACCCTTACTGGACAAGGCTTTCAGGGGGTTTTGATTTACGACTCAAATGAACTAGCTCTAGCGCTCTTCTGGGACTTTCGGAAATCCCTAACCGAATCCAGATTCTGAAACTCTTGGTTGACAAGTGATCGCTAACTTTTTTTCTAATAAAAAGGCCAATTCAAGTCTGAATTGCATCACTATCTGATCTACCTTTATAGAATACCTCATTGGGGGTCTGATAGTCAAGACATTTTCGAGGACGATTGTTAATCAAGTTTACGGCTATTTCCACCTGCTCTGGCTTAACAATTTTGGTAGTGATTCGGTAGTAGTGGTAAGCCATCTTGCTTATCTGGACTGAGTCGTGTAGAATATTTACTAATAAAAATAATTGCTTGATAAATGTTGGGGATTTGCTTTTTATGATTGC
>NZ_SFBV01000316.1:0-4844 GCF_007095585.1 Microcystis sp. M_OC_Ca_00000000_C217Col | reverse complement strand
AATGAAGGTAACATTTTAAAATTTTGAGTGGTTGTCCTAACCACTCTATTTCTTTAGGGGGTCGTTTGGCTAGACCCCCCGCTCTATCTAGCTTGTAGCCCCTCTGTCACCCCTTGAAGAGAATCGTCGTTCAAAACCTTGCGTTTTCATCAGCCCGTGTCCTGTAGGGGCGAAGCATTCGGGCAATAACCTATCGGTGAAACCGGAGATTTTCTATCCGAATGCTTCGCCCGTACTTTTTCAGCAAACCCTAGGCAGGCGTTAAAAATTATCAGAAACCCCCCTTATCAAGGGTGATCCCCCCGCCTATCGGCACCCCCCTTATCAAGGGTGATCCCCCCGCCTATCGGCACCCCCCTTATCAAGGGTGATCCCCCCGCCTATCGGCACCCCCCTTATCAAGGGGGGCAGGGGGGATCGAACCTAAAATCTATTCTTAATTTAATTATAACCAGCTACTTAGAAATTTTCAAATAGAAGCAATGGCAGCCCTAGAAAAAGCCTTAGAAAAAGAAGTGGAAAACTCGATCGCCACCGTGATTAAATTAGCCATATCTCAGTGACAACGGCAAGAGCCTGACATCAACCCCATGGACGACAATTAAGAATGACAACCTAAAATCTTTTCGCTAATTTTGCCATAGACTGCACCCTTTGCTTCTAAAATAGGCTATTGCGGCTAGACCCCAATATTGGTCAAGCATTTGCCCGTAGACTGAAAAAAGCACGTTATAAAGATTATGGCCAAAGTTCTGGTATCCGATTCGATCGATCCGGTAGGAGTAGAAATTCTGTCACAGGTTGCCCAAGTGGACGTGAAAACAGGACTATCTGCCGAGGAAATCATTCAAATTATCCCCGAATACGACGCGCTGATGCTCCGTTCCAGTACCCGCGTCACCAAAGAAATCGTCGAAGCGGGCAGCAAACTGCAAATTATCGGCCGCGCGGGGGTAGGAGTCGATAATATCGATGTTCCTGCGGCCACTCGTCAGGGTATTATTGTCGTTAACTCTCCCGAAGGTAACACGATCGCCGCTGCCGAACACGCCTTGGCCATGATGTTATCCCTTTCCCGTCATATTCCCGATGCCAATCAGTCGGTAAAAGCGAATAAATGGGAAAGAAATCGCTTTATCGGCACAGAAGTTTATAAAAAGAACCTAGGAGTCGTCGGTTTAGGTAAAATTGGCTCCCACGTCGCCAAAGTGGCTAGATCCCTAGGCATGAAAATTCTCGCCTACGATCCCTTTATTTCCAAAGAACGCGCCGATCAACTCGGTTGCACCCTGGTGGATCTGGAATTACTCTTTGCTGAGTCCGATTTTATCACCCTCCACGTCCCGAAAACTTCCGAAACCCAGCATCTCATCGGTCGGGAAACCCTCGCTAAGATGAAACCCACGGTCCGCATCATTAACTGTTCCAGAGGCGGCATTATCGACGAGTTGGCTTTAATTGAAGCCCTCGAATCCGGTAGAATCGCCGGGGCAGCCTTGGATGTATTTGAACAGGAACCCTTAGGCGAATCTAGATTAAGAGAATTGTCTAACGTCATTCTCACTCCCCACCTAGGTGCCTCGACTACGGAAGCACAGGTTGGTGTGGCTGTTGATGTGGCCGAACAAATTCGCGATGTCCTCCTCGGGTTGCCAGCGCGTTCGGCCGTTAATATCCCCGGACTAACTCCTGATGTTATGGAAAAACTGCGCCCTTACCTGCAATTAGCGGAAACTATGGGTAATCTTGTCAGTCAGTTGGCAGGAGGTCGCTGTGACTCGTTAAATGTCCGTTTACAGGGAGAATTGGCCACTAAAGACAGTCAACCTCTGGTGGTAGCGGCCATTAAGGGCTTACTTTCCCAAGCCCTCCGGGAACGGGTAAACTATGTTAATGCGGCGATCGAAGCTAAGGAACGCGGTATCCGGGTAATCGAAACCCGGGATGCTTCCACCCGGGACTATTCGGGATCGATTCATTTGGAAGCTAATGGTTCCATGGGAACCCATTCCGTCACCGGAGCGCTGTTAAGTACGGGAGAAATCCGCATTACTGACCTCGATGAGTTCCCCATTAACGTGCCACCGAGTAATCATATGTTATTCACCCTTCACCAGGATATGCCTGGTATTATTGGCAAAATTGGCGCACTTTTAGGTAGTTTTAACGTCAATATCGCCAGTATGCAGGTAGGACGCAAAATTATTCGCGGTGATGCGGTTATGGCCCTGAGTCTCGATGATCCTCTACCAGAAGGTCTGCTCTCGGAAATTACTAAAGTCCCCGGTATCCGCGATGCTTACACAGTAAAACTCTAGATTAAATCAGTTATCAGCTTCTGAAGGCAAGAGGCAACCCCCCACCCCCCTAGGGTTGATTCAAGGTAGGGTTGATTCAAGGTAGGGTTGATTCAAGGTAGGGTTGATTCAAGGTAGGGTTGATTCATGAATCAACCCTACTACCGACATCGGGGGGGCAAGGGGGCTAATCTAAGAATAAGCGGTTTAAATGCGTCTTAGCTTAATCAGTAATCAGTGAAGTAGGGAGGCACAATTATTTGTAGGATGGGTTAGCGGTAGCGTAACATAATCGGGCGTTGGGTTTCATGCTTCAACCCAACCTACGTTCATCTTATATTTAATTCCACCCACCTACTTAATACTGTTGACTGAAAACTCAAATCTGATAACTGATCCCTGATCACTGATAACTGATATATGTCTAATAGTTGGTGGGAAATTACGGTTTTGTGCGAACCTAGTCTCGAAGAAACGGTTTTCTGGAGACTGGAAGATTTTGGCTGTTCGGGAACGGCCACTGCTAAAAAACAATCCTCTTTGGAGGTTAAGGCCTACATACCGGAAATTAAAGCGCAATTGCCCGATTTAGAGGCACTAAGCCTCTGGTTAAAGCAGGATGCTTTGATTTTAGGTTTTCCCGAACCTGTCACCAGTTGGCAGTTAATAGACGAGGAAGACTGGGCCAGCAGTTGGAAACAACATTGGCAAATTAGCGAGATCGGCGATCGCTTTTTGATCTGTCCTGCTTGGTTAAATCCCCCGGAAAATAACCAGAGATTGGTGATTAAAATTGACCCCGGTTCCGCTTTTGGCACGGGAACCCACCCCACCACCCAATTATGTCTAGAATCCCTAGAAATGCGTTTAAGTAGCCATCCAGAGAATAAAATTATCGCCGATATCGGTTGTGGTTCCGGCATACTGGCGATCGGGGCGATTTTATTAGGAGCGAAAAAAGTTTATGCTGTCGATATAGATCCCCTGGCGGTGAGTGCGACAGGCAGTAATCGCCATCTCAACGGGATTAACCCCGAAAATTTAGCTATTAATCAGGGTAGTGTCGAGGAGTTGTTAGAATTAATTCCCGATGGTGTTGATGGCATAGTTTGTAATATTTTAGCCGAGACAATTATCGCTTTAATGCCCGCAATCACCCGTCTGGCAAAACCCACCACTTGGGGAATTTTAAGCGGCATCCTCGTCACCCAAGCACAAGCGGTTACAGATATTTTAGAACCCCAAGGCTGGACAGTGGCTGCCCTATGGAAACGTCAAGAATGGTGTGGTCTTCAAATTCGTCGCACCGTGGATTAGTATCGGGTTTGCGGCAAAAAGTTTTTCGTGGGGGTAGGGTGTGGGGTGTGGGGTTTTACCCATTTTGGCGAGCGGGGAGCAGCACAACCGGGGGAATACCGACCCCTGATTTCTGAACGAGTACGGAGGGAGTCGAACCCCCGACACCCAGGACCGGAACCTGGTGCTCTATCCTCTGAGCTACGTACCCACAATAAAATACTATTACATTATACCACTAGCCGACGCAGTAGAGCAGAAATTTCCATGACTAGCGATCGCCCTTTAAAACTACTAATCAGTAACGATGACGGCATTTCCGCTCTAGGAGTCCGCACCCTCGCTAACACCCTCGCTACTGCGGGCCATCAAGTCATCGTAGTTTGTCCAGACGGCGAGCGCTCTGCTACCGGTCATGGCTTAACCCTACACCATCCCATCCGGGCCGAACAGGTGGAAGGAATTTTTCACCCCGATGTGATTGCTTGGTCTTGCTCGGGAACTCCCGCCGATTCGGTGAAATTTGCCCTTAGTGCCGTCCTCAAAGAGCGTCCCGATTTAGTTTTAGCCGGCATTAACCACGGGTCTAATCTCGGCACCGATATCCTCTATTCTGGCACGGTTTCCGCGGCCATGGAGGGCTTAATCGAAGGTATTCCCAGTATTGCTGTTAGTCTGGCTAGTTTTAAAGCCTGTGATTTCCAACCGGCCGCCGATTTTGCCCTCACTTTAGTCAGGAAAGTTGCCCTTAACCCTTTTTCTATTCCCACTTTACTCAATGTGAACGTCCCTCCGGTTAGTAGTGCCGAAATCAAGGGGGTGAAAATCACTAGGCAGGGATTGCGACGCTACGAGGAAACCTTCGAGAAAAGACTGGATCCTAGGGGTAAAAGTTATTACTGGTTAATTGGGGAAGTGGTGGAAGATATCGAACAACCGGACTACAGCCATTTACCCCCGCAAGTGCCTACGGATGTGCGCGCTATTGGCGAGAATTTTATCACCATCACGCCCCTACAATACAATTTAACTGATGTGCAGGGTTTTCAACATTTGTACGGAAATTCTTGGTTTGATTGAGGATCATCGGAAATTTTGGGTCTGAAACCCCGCCGTTCTAGGTTGGCTTTACGTTATACTTTGCACGGCTACAACTTGCATTTTTTACTCAAGGACAATAATATAGTTTAAGAGTCATAATTAGAAGCAAAGCACTCATTAAAAACATGATTAACCTAGAATTCACGGAAG
>NZ_SFBV01000315.1:0-5343 GCF_007095585.1 Microcystis sp. M_OC_Ca_00000000_C217Col | reverse complement strand
ATTCTGTTCTCGGTTTTCATCTTGTAGGGATTCTTGCTTTTTCCCTATCTACCCAGATATTTTTCTTTTTGGCAACCCTTGTCTTGTCAGGTTTTGACCCACTTGTGTCCGTCAGTCAGTGTGACAACTGTAAGATGTGCCATGCTGATTGATAGAATTTCCATGTCGTTAAGTTGCACTTGTTGAGGAATAAATTGATCGTATGTATTGGGTATGGTTAGCTTGCCAATACTAACTTTGATGGCAATTTCCCACAAACTGGCAATACTCAACAGTAGATCGACATCTGATTCAATTAAATTTTTAGCATCAATACTCAACTGAGGACTGTTATTAATAAACCAAAGAAATGTATGGGTATCGAGTAATAATTTCATCCCATGTACTCACTGAAATCTTCCAAAGGTTCATCAAAATCAGGTGACATCCAGATTAATCCTTTGGCACTCCCACTCTGACGGCGTTTTGGGGGTGGAGTCAATCGCACTAATTTTAAAACCGGTTGATCATTCTGGGTGATGATAATCTCATCCCCCTTGAGTGCAGATTGCAATAAGCTTTCTAGTTGTGTTTGAGCTTGATTTATATCAATTTGGTGCATAGTCTCTTATTATTAAAGTTTTCTAGAAGTTTAGCAACAAAAATCTCCCATCACTATCCAATTCTAAAAAGTGATGGAAACTATGACACCATTGCAGATGTCAAATCTTCTTGGCATCAACTCATTATCAAAGTGTAAAAAGGGCATTCAGCTAATATTCTATCGATAATTCGGTGGACATTGCTGAAGTTGAGCATTGACCTCATCAAGTGGCTTTTGAGATTCCTTTAAATTGTATTCTGCGTTAATTTTATCCGCTTGTGTTGGTTGGCTGTATGGACTTGGTGATGAAATTTGTTGTTCCCAGAACTGAACATGAGATTTGTGCATTTCCTTCATATTCATGAGACTGATGCAATTTTCGTGTACAGAACGTGGTATTCCGGCTTCCGTAGACGAGGATTGTATTCCTTGGGAGTTGGTAGGGTCGTATGGATTTGATACACTTGGAGGCTGAGGATTTACTTGAGTAGGCGAGGATTGTATTCCTGGGGGATTGACCTGACTACCTGTGTGCCGCTCAGAAGATCAAGCCACAAGAGCTATTGCAGCAAGCTTTGCAGCACATGAGCTTTTCATAACCTTACCTCGGCTATGCGGTTGTTGAAGAGGCTTAGTTAAACCTTTAATTATATTCTAAACAAAGAAAATACCAGAGGAACGCATTTTCAACTTTTCTTAACTTTTATTACTCACCGTTCGCTTAAATAAAAAAGCGATCGAGGACAAAAAAGGTTAAAATCTTTGTGTAGTAAAGGGTTTGGTTGAAGGAGTTAAGAAAATTCCCACACAGATAAAGTCAGAACGAATAGATGATCTCCCGGTGATTATTCATTGGTTAAAACAAATGAAAGTGGCAGAGATGATAGACGAGAATCTGGAAAAGCCTCACGGAAATCGCACAGGATTAAGCTATGGGGAACTAGCAGTATTATTACTGACCTATATCATCAGCGAAGGAGATCATAGAATGTGTTGTCTAGAAACGTGGGTAAATGAACATCAAAGAAGTCTGGAAGGGATAACGGGATGGAAAATAGGAGAAAAAGAAGCAACGGACGACCGTTGTGGAGAGTTATTAAGAACATTGGGTTCATCAGACAGTTTAGACCAGATAGAGAGAGAATTATGTCAATATCTGGTCAAAGCTTACGAATTACCGACCGAAAAAGCTCGCAGTGACACAACGAGTTTCTCAGTGCATCATCAAATTATAGAAGAGCAAAAAGAATCATCACTCTTAAAATTCGGATATAGTAAAGACAAACGACCCGATTTAAGGCAATATCGTCAAATGTTGGCTACATTAGACCCGGTAGGACTTCCCTTACTAGGAATGACTCTGGCAGGAAATGGAACAGATGAGAAGGATTATGTACCCACATGGCGAAAAATGACAGAAATACTCGGAAAAAAAGATTTCTTATATTTAGCCGACTCAAAAGCCTCAAGTTATGAGAATCGGGCAAAAATCCAAGCAGAAGGAGGAAATTACTGTTTTCCCTTGGCCATGAGTCAACCTCGCCCTAAACTGTTAGCTGATTGGCTAAGTAATCCCCCCAATGAAATGATTAAAATCGTGGAAACTGAAGTGGGATTAGGAGAGAAAGAAATCGGCTCTGGTTTTGAAGTTCCTTTGGGAAGTATATGGGTTGACCCAGAAAGTAAAAAACGTTATCAGTGGAATGAAAGATGGTTAGTAGTGAAATCAAATGCCTTAGCCTCCCGTCAGATAAAAGGCTTAGGAAGTCGTTTAATTAAAGGAGAAGAAAAATTATTATCTCTGCAAAAAAGACCTGGTAAAGATGAGAAAGTTTTAGAGCAAAAGGTACGAGAAGCTCTGCAAAAACTAGGATTAACTAGGTATATCACATACTCAATTGAGAAAAAGCAAAGCTATAAGAAAGTATATAAAGGTCTTGGCCACCGTAGTGTTCTATCTTCTTATCGTCGAGTTCGTGAAACGAAATTAATTCTTAGTTACACTCGTTTAAACGCAGAAATTGAGGCTTTTAAGACGATAGTGGGTTGGCGTTTATATGTCACAAATACTAACAAAGAACAATTATCTTTGACAGAAGCGGTATCAGCTGATCAAGAACAATGGCAACCGGAAAGGGGATTTCATCGTTTTAAAAAAGGTCGCTTATCTGCCTTACCCATTTATTTTCGAGACGAAGATAAGATTAAGGGGTTGATGTTTTTGTTAACGATTGCTTTAAGGGTTTTTACTTTGATGGAATTTGTGGTGCGTCGTCAATTACGTCAATCTCAATCTAGTTTGGCTGGACTCTATGACGGAAACCCTAAACGCAGCACTGACCGTCCTACGGCTGAACAGATGTTAAAAGCGTTTAGAAATCTCACTTTATATATTGAGCGAGATGGAAAGACGGAAATCTCTTGTCTTAATGAGGTACAACAACAAATCTTGCGGTTAATGAATATTCCAGAATCCATTTATACGACTGACTTCTTTGCTGATGGATAAAAATGGGTCAGTAACGTTCGCTCAATCCTTTACGGGGTCAGCTTTTCATCCATATTTTCGTTACCTGACCTCAAAAAATAAGCGAACGGTGAGTTATTACTCTAGAGGCTCTGTTGCCCGAAAATCGCTATCCTGATGTGGTAAAACGAGATAAAGTCCCCTATCAGGGCAGTTTTGAGGAAATTGCGGTCAGTGCGGTCAATAATGACAGAGGTAAAATTGAAGATAACGGCAATGGCTTCGCCGTCAGTGAAGAATTAGCCGAACATTTACGTTTGTTGGAGAAGCAGGCAATTGAAACGGGGTTTCAAGTGGGACTCCAGCAGGCAGAAATCATGGGGAAAGTCATCCCGCAAGTGACCATCATGCGGCTCAAAGAGATGATTGCCACCGGAGAACTGCGGCAGAACTTTGAGCAATTCTGGCGGGAAGCTGCCGCGCAGTTGGGAAACCCCCAATCCCTCACCGAACAGGGGTCGGGGAAATGGCAGGAGTATCAGTTGGAGAAATACCAACCCCTGACGCAGCTCTGCCCTTTTTAGAATACAAGTAAACGGTGAAAACCTTCTTGCTCAAAATGGCGATCGGTGGTTAATGCTTCATTAATATTGAACTGACGCAGGGAGCATCTCACTTATGCAATGAGTATTAATACTTATAGCAGTCAAAAACTAGAAAATCTTCAACTTGATCACAAAGAGAAATGAGGCTCTTCGGTAACTGTTATGCAAATAATTAACTTAAAATAAAATTCGATGAGACTGCCTACGCCTAAAAGTAGCTAAAATTTATACAGGGAAAGACTTACAGCACAAATAGGTTAATACCAAAAGATAGACAATTAAGTTAAGATTTGATATAATAGCCAAAAACCAGATTATTTTACTTATGTAGGACTTACGCATTGACAGGATTTTCGTAATATGCATTTGAACTTCAGACTATTCTTGCCAAATTATTGAGGTCAAGGAAGTTGGACTCTAAATTATTAACAATAAAAGAGCGGATGACCTCAGTAAATAACTCCCTTTGTAAAGAATACCAATTGACAATTTGCGCTTTAAATCGGAGTAATTCTAATTGTACGAATCCCCGAATGGCACAAAATATGTGAGTTCTTATGGCCTGACTCTCTCTCACTTGAAAGCGCTCAATATTACACACTTGCTTTAACGCTCGATGGTACTGCTCAATTCCCCAATGTTGGTCGTGAATCTTTTTAAATTCTGACCAATCGATTGAGGATAGTTCCTGAAGGTTCGGAACGAACATAGTATAGTAACGAAATTCGTTTTTGAAGACCGTTCTAAATACCTTGACTTGCCCCACTTGTTTCAGGTAAACAATTAATCCATCGGTGGGAATATCTAAGCTTTGAACTTGAACATATTTTCCTCCTCGTTCAACCGAGACTGACCGATTCGCCTCCAGAGCAAATAGACCCCCAAATTCCTTGTCTTTAAGAACATTCAGGTTTTCTTTAGAAGCGTACCAACTGTCTCCAGTAACTATCGATGGCTTCAGTCCCCAAGCTTTTACTTCTGCCAACATCTCTAAAAAATATTCATGTTTTGTCTTTCCTTCCTGTTTATTAACAATTCGGTAATTGACAGGAACTGACACCCCCTTAAGGTCAGTATAATATAAGGTAACAACGTTAATTCCTTTGACTGTTTTTTTAGGTTTGCCTGACCAAAAATAATCGATTAACTCAGCTTTCTTCGGGTCACTATAAAGCTTGTCAACTACCATGTCATCGACACTGAGTGTCCCCCCTTCAAGCTCGATTTGAGAAGCTACTTCATCAAACAAATCCTTGGAGGTATAGTTCTCCCGCCACAAGAAACGATTGACGCTGTCATGGGACAAGTCCTCCAAAATCCGAAGCTCACCGAACACAGCTTATATATTTAGGCTCACAGAGCAAAAATAAGGTGTAAATTTGGAGATTGCACTTGGCGGTACTTGGCTTGGTAATCGTTCTCATGAGCTGTCTTGTCAGAAGAGACTCTCTTCGATGAGGAAATCAAATCTGAGAGGGTTTTGTCAAGAGGTCAGGCGATAAATTGTATCCTTAGCTACCAAAATTAGAGGATGCAAATTTGAGCCTTTTTGTCAATGCGTAAGTCCTACAATTGTAGATAATTGTTACAAAGTGTATTGACCTTGAGTCCCCTTGCCTAGTTTGGTATCGATGTGATACTAAACGTCGGGACATATAAACAGTTATAAGGTTGGTCAGGGTTGACCT
>NZ_SFBV01000314.1:0-16219 GCF_007095585.1 Microcystis sp. M_OC_Ca_00000000_C217Col | reverse complement strand
GCTATTTATGAATGTCTGAATGATGCCCATCTGAAACATAAAAAAGAACTGGATTCCTTGCTGACTCTACGATTTCAGAAGTTTAATAAATCTCAGATTATGAACGTCTAAAGTATAGCCTAGATATTGAGATATAATTGCTATTGACAGAAACTGCCAGAGGTATATTTGTATTATGCGGGGAATTAGCCGTCGAATACTTCGCGATTTCTGTATCACTAATGCTAATTCCTGCGAGTCTCTCTATGATTGGTATAGAGTCGCTAGTAAAGCAGCATGGCAAAATCTAATCGATGTGCCAGCCACTTATAAAAGTGCTGAATCTGTTGGTAATTTCACTGTTTTTAACATTAAAGGAAATCACTTTCGTCTAATTGTAGATCTAGTTTATAGCCGACAAACTATCTATATTAAATATATTCTTACCCATGCCGAGTACGATAAAGAAAATTGGAAAAATGATGCTTACTTTTAATTCTAAAACCTATGGAGAATTACTCGCTTACTATCAACCAAAAGCAATCACCACAGAGGTGGAAAACGAGCGAGTAATCGCAATTGCTCAAGAGTTGGAACATCGCTCGGAACTTAGTTTAGAGGAGGAGGCTTTACTGGAGTTATTGATTAGTTTGATCGAAAGGTTCGAGGCGGATAATTATCCAATTCCTGACAGAAATCCTTTAGCCACCTTACAGCATCTGATAGAAGCTAACGAGATAGAATATCCAGAGCTAATTACTATTTTGGGTTCCCCTGATGCGGTGGAGCAAATAATTAATGGACAACGCAGCATCAATCAGTCAGAAGCTAGGTCTTTGGGAGCATATTTTCGGGTTGATGCCAGTTTATTTACTTAATTAAGTACCTAAGCAAAATTAATTACACATCTCAAGGGAAATTGATTTGACACGACTACTTAACAAATTATTGCGATAGCTTGCCATTAACTAATTTTCAGCGATAATCTAAAGTCAGAGTCCATCGGGAGATAAGATCATGAACTTTCGTCTAGTTCTATTTTCAGGCCTAGTAACGGCTTTAGTTGGTGCTGGCATCGGTTATGGCATTAGCCGCATTGAACGCAATCCCAGCCAAGTCAACTATAGAAATCCCCATCACTATCAAATCATCTATGGACGTTATTTTGCCGGTGCCGGGGCAGCCCTAGGCTTCTGTGTGGGTGCGGGTTTACAAATGGTCAAAGAACTCAAAGAAGAAAGAGACAGAGAAATGGGCATCCTAGATGATGGGTCAGAATTCTAGTCTTTTGGGGCTAATTCCTCAAGAATGATAAATTGAACGTGATTAATCGCTAAATCGCCGATGGGAACTTGGGTTTTTAACACCGGTTGTCCTTGACTGAGCATTCGTTCAAAGGGGATATCTTTGGCAATTTCCGTGTGATACCAAGCTAAACCCATAAAGAAACGATTGGGATAGGGACCACCTTCAAAAATATCATCGGGATTGGACTCCATGGGAACCCAACCGATAGAGGGAAGATAAAATTCCATCCAGACGTGATTGTAATCCGGTTCGAGGGGTAAATTACGTTCGAGGGCATGGGGTGGGCATTTATAGCGTCCTACCGTGCGACAGGCAATACCATTGAGACGACACAAAGCCAATAATAAACCCACATATTCCCCACAGGAACCGACTCCGCGCCGCAGGGCAATATCAGGGGTGTCGATGTTGGGTTTGATGCCGTAGGAAAGCTGATCATAGACGTAATTACGAATACTATAAACTTTTCTGAGGAGATTGGTTTCCCGACCGGTCGCTTCTTCGGCAGCATTGAGGATAATTTCTGTATTCATGGCCAGATCATCATTATCGATCAAATAGCGATCGGGAAAATCGGCGGGTAAGGGGGGTAAATCTTCGCAATCTTGGGGAGTAATTTGGTATTTAATACCCCACACTTCTAATACTACTTTCCACCCAAAAATATGACGTTGTTTGCCGGTTATTTGCTCGAACTTAAATACTGCCACCCGCTGCCCGTCCTGAATTTCTTCAATAAAAGGCAATCCCACCGCTTCGACGCTGCGAATTTTTTGCCGTGGTGTTTCTAAGGGTAAAGCGATGCGCCATTCCACATCTTTTAGTTCGATATTATAGAGAGGTTCCAATTCCTCGACGTAGGATAATTCAATCAGATAACCGTTAGAAAGGGCGTATTTTTTAGCGGGATCGTAGTGAAAATATAGAGGATGGACAAAAGTACGCGGACGATAACTAAGTTCGTGAACCTGTTCGGAATTGGGATTATCGCGGATACAGGGTTCTTGGAAAGCATAGGCCACATATAATATATCCTTGCCACTGTTAGCATCGCGATAAAATGCTAATCCCGTCGGTGATTCAAAAGGAGTTATCATGCTAAAAAGCTGTTCTCCCGTGGCGCGATCGAGACAGTAAACCGTTTGTTCTAGGGTATCCGTTAGCCAAAGTTCTTCCCCGCGAATGGTGATATTTTCGATGCCGATACCCGGTGCGTACAAACGGGTAATTTCCTGTCCCGATTGGCGATCAAATATAAAGATTTGTCCAGAACGTTGACAAGTGACATAAATTGTGTTGCCAGTTACGGCAACTCCGTTAGCGGTGTAGGGAAGACGGGTAAAAAATTTCGGGGTAAAATCTTCGAGAGTACAGCAGTAGAGATTTTCGCGAGTGGTAAACCAGAGGTTATTTTGATCATCGATTGCCAATCCCGTCGTCCCGACGAATTCTTGCCAGCGATGGGAATTAAGTACGCTTGTATGACCAGTATCGAGGACAATTTGGTATAAATAGCCGTTTTTTGCGTCGATAGCGATTAATTTGTCATCTTGAAATACAATTCCGTGCAGGGCCGTGGCGCTAATCGGGCGAATCGTTTGACGATGGGAGGGAAGACTGGCAGGATCGAAAATCATAGGAGGAAGCGAAAAGGGAGAGCGTTTTTAGGTGAATAAAACAGCAATTCTCCCCACGATAGCAAATTTTCTCGCCCTTGAATGCTCGTAATGAACTGCAATCCCGAAAAAAATGTCAAGAATTGTCACCTATAGTCCCTCTCATACCCTTGTACCTACCTACGAGTGTTTCAATCGTTGCAGTTATTGTAATTTTCGCAGGGATTTAGGCACTCATGGCTGGTTAAGTTTGGAAAAAGCCAAAGAGATTTTAACTGCTTTGCAGGGTTCGGAAATTACGGAAATTTTAATTCTTAGCGGCGAAGTTCATCCTTTAGCACCCAATCGAGAGTTATGGTTTCGGCATATTTATAATTTGGGAGAATTGGCTTTAAATATGGGTTTTTATCCCCATACCAATGCGGGTATTTTAACTTTTGCCGAGATGGAAAAACTGAAAAATGTCAATCTATCTATGGGCATAATGTTAGAACAAATGACGGTGACTTTATTAGATAATGTCCATCGTCATGCCCCCAGTAAAGTGCCATCCCTGCGTTTAGAACAGTTACAATGGGCGGGAGAATTAGGAATTCCTTTTACCACGGGTTTATTATTAGGAATTGGTGAAACAGAATGCGATCGCTTAGTAACCTTAGAAACTATTGCCACTATTCATCAACGTTGGGGACATATTCAAGAAGTGATCCTACAACCCTACAATCCGGGCAAAAGAGAACAGTGGCAAAATAATCCTTTTGATCTGCAAAAATTACCCGATCTGGTTAGGCAAGCTAGGGAAATTCTGCCCCCAGATATTGTCATTCAAATTCCCCCGAATTTAGTACCCGATCCTCTTTTTCTCTTGGATTGTTTAGCGGCAGGAGCGCGGGATTTAGGCGGTATTGGCATTATCGATGAAGTTAATCCCGATTACCTCCATTTACACCCCGATAAATTAAAGGAATTTTTAGCAGTTTATGGCTGGGAATTAAAGGCGCGACTACCGGTTTATCAGTAATCAGTAATCAGTAATCAGGGAAAAGATAGCACTGTTAATGCCATTTAACACTCCTTACTTAATACCGCATAATTGATTATTATTCATTCTTAATTCTTCTGACGACCGACGACCGAGGGTGCATCTCATTTTTGTCAATCTACCAATTGGGATTTTTACGGGGAAACTCTCGGCTAAGATCGGGCATTACTTCCGATTTTATCACTCAATCCAAGCTTTTGGGGGGTTCTACCCCCCAAACCCCCCGTTGGGAGCGTGGCGCCGCCCCCAAACCCCCCGCGCATTAGTTTTTCGGTGGGATGCTTACACGCAGCTGCTGATACATTTGTAATTATCTATAGCGTTTCCTGTTCGCAAGAGGTACATTATCGATGTTGAAAAGCTTAATTAGCAAAGGTTTAACTGTGTCACACAGGTGTGAGAACCGCTATAAGAGTTACTGATAATTGCTGACTGTCGGTATTCCTGCAAATGTGAGATGCACCGACGACTGGCTCCTAATCCTAACAACAATTTTTGATTTTTACCAGAGGTCTTATGATTCCCTCAAGCGAGCGCTACTGGCTCAAAAATGCTCATATTCCCGTTTCCCTGCTAGAAAATGAGAGTTTCTCTCCCCAAACCTCCGAGGGATTAACCTTAGTTAATCTGGAAATTAATGACGGTAACATTAATCGCATCACCTCAACAATCCCCCCCGAAGATAATATTCCCGTTATTGACCTCAAAAAAAAGATTGTTTTTCCTTGCTTTGTTGATATGCACACCCATCTCGATAAAGGTCATAGTTGGCATCGTTGTCCTAACCATGATGGCACTTTTGACAGTGCCTTAAAAATGGCCCTAGAGGATTCCCGACGGGAGTGGCGCTTAGAGGATGTGTATCGTCGCATGGAATTCGGCGTTAAATGCAGTTATGCCCACGGAACCGCCGCTATTCGCACCCATATCGACTCTTTTGGTCAACAGGCACAGATTAGCTTAACTGCTTTGGGAGAATTGCAACGACAATGGGCCGGTAAAATCACCCTGCAAGCGGTTTCCCTAGTTTCCCTTGACTACTATCAAACCTCCGAGGGAGCGGCCTTAGCCGATAAAATTGCCGAATTTGGGGGTATATTGGGGGGAGTAGCCTACACAAATGCCGATTTACAGGCACAAATTGATATTACCTTCAAATTAGCCCAAGAAAGGGGTTTAAATCTCGATTTTCATCTGGATGAAAACGGCGATTCCGATTCTACCTGTTTAGCAGCGATCGCGCGTACTGCTATCAAAGAGCAATTTTCTGGACAAATCATCTGTGGTCACTGTTGCAGTTTAGCGGTACAATCCCATGAAATAATCCAAGAAACTTTAAATTTAGTCAAAAATGCGGGCATTGCTATCGTTAGCTTGCCGATGTGCAATCTCTACCTACAGGATCGTCAAGAGGAAAAAACCCCCTTTTGGCGCGGGACAACTAAGGTAAAAGAGATGAAAAAAGCGGGAATTCCGGTGGCTTTTGCCAGTGATAACTGTCGCGATCCCTTTTATGGTTTTGGGGATCACGATGGTTTAGAAGTCTTTACCCAAGCGGTGCGGATTGCCCATCTCGACACACCCTACGCTGACTGGGTAAATAGTGTCACCCTCACCCCAGCAAATCTGCTCGGATTGCCCCATTTAGGGCGCATTAAGACGGGTCTAGAGGCAAATTTGTTAATTTTCAAGGCTCGCTACTTTAGCGAGCTATTATCGCGACCACAGTGGGATCGCCTTGTGATTCGGCGCGGGTTAAGCATCGATACTACTCTCCCCGATTACCAAGAGTTAGATGATTTAGTTTTAGGAATTGAGCAACTCCTGTAAGGGTTTGACAAAAACTACCGATTCTAGGTTGATAGCACCGTAAATATGGGGAAAGGTCTCTTTTTCTAGATGAACGTAGGTTGGGTTGAAGCATGAAACCCAACGCCCGCTCATGTTACGCTACCGCTAACCCATCCTACAAATAATTGTGCATCCCTACTTAGGAATTGAGCAACTCCTCTAGGGGTTTGACAAAAACTACCGATTCTAGGTTGATAGCACCGTAAATATGGGGAAAGGTCTCTTTTTCTAGCTCTAGAGTTGCATTTTCTGGGTTAGGATGCTGGGGCTGCTCCCATTTGACAGGGGACTGCAATTGTTCAGGAGAAATGGCTAAAACCAGCAAGTCTGGCTGATTTTGATAAAAAGCGGCCACAACTTTCGGAATTTGTTCTAAGGTGGAGCAATGGATAAATCCCTCATTTTTTAGGGAATACGCCCGATATTCCCCCATTTCACGAGCTATTTGCCAACCTCTTTCTGTAGTGATGTGATAGATCATCGGTTCGCCTCCTACTGTCACTTTATCCCTAATTTTAGGATATAGCCTGAAGCTGTCAGCGGCCCTCAATTCTCTTAAACTAGGGGTCAGGGAATAAAGACAAGAAATTTGTCCGACCAATTACCAGAAAAAAATTGCCGATAATGGCCTCAAAATCTCTTGATAGTCTCCTTTTACCTGATATTAACCTTTTCCCCTTAAAATGAGCTTACCGAGGCAATAACTGCAAAAATCTATGCTAGATAAAATATTTACTCCCAATCCCTACGCTGAAAAACCCGCTCCTCTGCGTCCTCGCAAGGGGGTGATTATCGGTGTTGGTCAGGTGGGGATGGCCTGCGCTTACTCGATGTTAATTCAAGACTGTTTTGATGAATTGATTCTGCAAGATATCGCCACGGATAAAGTCGAAGGGGAAGTGATGGATTTAAGGCACGGAATGCCTTTTATTGAACCCACGGACTTGAAAATGGGAACCGTGGCCGATGTGGGACAAAATGCCGATGTGGTGATTATTACTGCCGGGGCCGCCCAAAAAGAGGGAGAAACCCGATTACATCTCCTTGAGCGAAATGTGGCGATTTTCCGCCGTATTCTCGCGGATGTGGCTGTTTACTGCCCCAGTGCTTTGATTTTGGTGGTGAGTAATCCCGTCGATATCATGACCTATGTTACCCTTAAAATCACCCATTTTCCGCCCTCTAGGGTGATTGGTTCGGGTACGGTGCTAGATTCTGCCCGTTTACGCTCTCTTTTATCCACCCAACTCCATGTAGATGCGCGTAACGTCCACGCTTATATTATCGGTGAACACGGGGATAGTGAGCTTGCTGTGTGGAGTTCGGCTAATATCGGAGGAGCAAGGTTACTAGAAGGGGATTGGCAGGATTTAAGCGCAACCGACCAAGAAAGCTTAACAGAAATTTTTCTTCAGGTTAAAAACGCCGCCTATGAAATTATCAAACGCAAGGGTTATACTAGCTATGCGATCGGTTTAGCTACCACGGATATCGTTAAAGCGATTTTACGTTCCCAAGAAAGAATTCTCACTATTAGCACTCTCCTCGATGGTCAATACGGTCTCAAAGATGTGTGTTTAAGTATTCCCTCGGTGGTTAACGAGAAAGGAGTGATTAAAACCCTGAATCTTGCCCTCAGTCCCAGAGAAACCCAACAGTTACATAATTCGGCCAAAATCATGCGCGATTTAATCGATCAACTCAAAATTTAACTTAGGGTTGGCTGAATAAATCTAAAAACATTGTTGGCTAAGATTTTTAGATTTTTTTGCCCTCAAAAAGTGCCAGACATAAGAGCGATCGAGGGGAAATTTTAGGCACTTTTTCCCCGAAAATTAGGTAATTGTGGGGTGGACTGAAGCAAGTAGTGCTAGACTTCCCGAAAAGTCTATTTTATTGCAGCTTGTTGTTAGGAATCTACTTAAAAGAGGCTGTTTAATCTGGCTAATACGCTTTTGGTTATGATACGCGGAAAAGTTCTGGCGATGGTGCTAAAATGGGGGGATATGCCGAGAGTTTTTACATATCGTTACTCTCAGGAGTGTTATCGAGAAAGTTTTTGTATAATTAATAGTTGGACTTATTAAGGATTTACGAATAGATGAAAAACCCTAAGTTATTTATTTCTTATAGCTGGTCTAACCCAACACATGAACAGTGGGTAATTGATTTAGCTGAAGACCTGACCCAATCGGGTGTTCATGTTATTCTTGATAAATGGGATCTTAAAGAAGGGCATGATTCCTTTGCTTTCATGGAAAAGATGGTTACAGACCCACAGATAACCAAGGTGGCCATCATATGTGACGAGGTTTACGCTTCAAAGGCAGATGATCGATCCGGCGGTGTAGGCACTGAAACTCAAATCATCTCACGTGAAGTTTATGAAAACCAGGAACAAGGAAAATTTGTAGCCATAATTGCTGAGAGAGATTCAGAAGGTAAAGCATACCTGCCAACATACTATAAATCGCGAATATATATCGATTTAAGCGAACCCGATAACAATGCAGATAATTTTGAAAAGTTATTGCGTTGGATATATGACAAACCCCTTTATACGAGGCCTGAGATAGGTAAGCGGCCATCTTTTCTGGATGAATCAGATGGAATATCTCTGGGTACTTCGGCAGTGCACAAAAGGGCTATATCTGCTATCAAAGAAAACAAGCCATTTGCATCGGGGGCGTTAGATGAGTATTTGTCTACTTTTGTTAGTAATCTTGAAAAGTTCAGAATCACCGAAAAGGAAGGTGAATTTGACGATCAGGTTATTGATAATATAGAAAAATTTATTCCTTATAGAAACGAAGCAATTACTTTGTTTATCACTCTCGCGCAATATGCACCAACAGAAGAAAATGTCCTCAAAGTTCATCGCTTTTTTGAAGATTTGATCCCATATATGAGTAGGAGGGAGAATGTTAACAGTTGGGGTGAATGGGACTTCGATAATTTCAAATTTATTATTCACGAGCTTTTCTTATATGTGGTTGCCATTTTCACAAAGCATGAAAGGTTTGCAGAAGTTAACCTACTGTTGACGAATCAATACTATGTGAACGGAAGATCCGATTATGGAAAAGATGTAATGGTTGGATATGAGGCTTTCCGAGATGGCTTGCGTTCTTTAGACCGTCGAAATAGTAGATTAAAGCTAGGACGTTTATCTGTTCATGCGGATCTGCTTAAGCAAAGAAGTAAACACTCTGGCATAGAATTTCGTTACCTAATGCAGGCTGATTTTATATTGTTTATGCGGGCTGAAATACAGCAAGCCGACTTTTATTCTCGTTGGGTTCCACACACATTACTGTATGTTTGCCAGTTTCACAGTGCGTTTGAAGTATTTGCAAGGTCGTCATCAAAGTCATACTTTGAAAAAGTTAAATGTATTCTAGGCATAGATAAACCATCAGATCTAAGTGAACTGATGGAAGCTTATAAGGCACACCCTCAAAGATTACCAAGGTGGCAGTTCGAGTCATTTAGTCCATCTATACTACTTGGCTATGAACAATTAGCTACAAAGGCATAACAAGGTGCTGCCGTCGGACAAATTTGCCGCAGAGCGCTTCGTTAGACAGAAATCCCAGAAATGTTCAATCTAATCTTTATAGTTCTTCGGTTTGTGTCAGTGTGATGCCGAAGGCACTGCGTAGCAGTACGCCGCTCTGGTAGGGTGCGTTAATGAAATGTAACGCACCTCTTTTTTCTCTAGTCAAACTATTAGAGCCAGTCTTAGGTTAGGTTGCCGAAAAAACATCTAGCCTAGGATTCCTCTAGCCACTAGATGCCATGATCAAGTCATGTCTGTCCCTGACTAAAATAGAATTAGCGATTTCCCTAAGAGACCTAATTCCATGACGATTATCACTCTTTCACGTTATGTCACCAGAAACAATGAGATTTTAGGTGGAGAGCCAATTATTGAAGGCACTCGCACATCTATTCGCGCAATCGTCGGTCTGTGGCGATTAGGTGTGATGCCAGAGGAAATTCCAACTCATTTACCTCATTTGACCTTAGCACAAGTGTTCGATGCCTTGAGTTTTTATTTGGATCATCAAGCAGAAATTAACGAGTACATTGAGCGTAATCAAGTCCCCGATGAGTTGGTTCATCCTTCTGTAAAGGCTGCTTTGGGTGAGCTATGAGTATATTTGCTTCCCTTTACATGGACGAAGATATGTCAGCGTTAGTTGCAACACTTCTGCGTTCTCGTGGTTTAGATGTCACCACTGTTCCTGAGCAGTCAACTTTAGGCAAAACTGACAGCGAACAATTAGAATTTGCAGCTTCTTTAGGTAGATGTCTTGTCACCCACAACCGAGTTGATTTTGAACGATTACATCTTCAATTCATAGAGGAAGGCAGAGAACATTGTGGAATTATTGTTGTCCCTCAGAAAACTGCCTACGAGGTCGTGCAACGGGTTAGTGTTTTAGTCAACACCTTAACTGTTGATAGTATTAATAATCAGTTACTATACGCATGATTTCTCCGCAAACTTACACTCTAAGCACAAGCCAGCTAACACGATGAAGCGGCGATGTTCTAGTTCATTCATCACCGCTGACCATTGCTGTTAGACAGAAATCACAGAAATGTTCAATCTAATCTTTATAGTTCTTCGGTTTGTGTTAGGCCATGGACGGGTTATAAAGGGCGATTTTTGTCAATTGTTTTCGATAACGTTTTTAAAACCCGACACCCGACACCCTGTCCCCAGGAAAAACTTTTTTAGCAGACCCTAGCCATTATACCGATAGGACGGGTTGGCCGGTAGAAATGGCTTTTTCGACGATATCGGCGGCCATTTTCACTCCTCCAGTCTTCTGTAGTGCTTTTTGCATTCTCAGGGCATTTTCTCGGTAACTGGGGAAGGATAAGACCTTTTCAATCGCCTTTCGTAAACGGGGAACTTCTAGACGGGAAATCGGAATCACTTCCCCTGTCCCCGACCATTTTATCCGAGCAGATACCCCCGGTTGGTCGTTAGCGATGGGAATGGCCACCATCGGTACAGCTTGGGCAAGGGATTCTAGGGTAGTATTTAAGCCTGCGTGGGTGATAGTCAGAGAAGCTCTGGTTAAAAGCTCTAATTGGGGAGCGTAGGGAACAACTAGGGCGTTTTTTGTCGTTATTTGAATGTTAGAGTCGGTGTTGCCCAAGGATAAAACTAATTGTACCGGCAAATCGGCACAGGCTTCTGCGATCGCATTAAAGGCCGATTGTAGGCGATTTTGAATTGTACCGAGGGACGCATAAATCAAGGGTTGTCCGGTTAATTTTTCGTAGGGAAAAGGAATCGGTTTTCTGGTGGAGGAATCGTGAAAGGGGCCAGTAAAGTGAAAGTGAGCGGGTAAATTTTGCCGAGGAAACTCAAATTCGGCAGGTTGCTGGCTAATTTGGGCAAGGGGGGAATAGCGTTGATTGATGTTTTGATAGGGAATTAACCCCCATTCTTGACGCTGCTGGTTGATTAACTCATTCAGGGGACGAGTCAGAGAGTCAAGGAGTTTATAGCCAATTTTATTGCGAATAACCCCGATAAATGAGGGATTATAGTCCCAAGTGGTCATAAAGGGCGGAATAAGCGGATCACGATTTAAAACCAATGCCCCGGCAAAACTGACAAAGGGAATAGCTAATTTTTCTGCGATTGTACCTCCTGAGGGGGAAACTTGATCGACAATTAGGGCATCAATTCCCAAGCGACGCATCTCTTGAGGGATAGTTTCAAAGAGGGTCGCTGTAGAATTGGTCACTAATTCTACCGTGCGTCGGACGGCGGCCGTTCCCCGTAATTGACCAATTTCGGCTAAACTTTTGGCTGATGTGCCTCTCGGATATTTGTCGGGTGCAATTGCCTGAAAATCTAAGCCAGCTGCTTGCACCATTTCTTCACCATCAAGAGTTAAAAAACAGGTAACTTTATGACCGCGTTTTTGTAACTCTTTTCCTAAAGGTAGGAGAGGATTAATATGTCCAGAAGCGGTGGGACAAAGAATGCCAAAATGAGTCATTAAACACCTCCACAGGTTTTCTTTAATTCTTCCAGATTCCAGAATGCACCACCCAAGGCGGAGAATTGTATTCCTTCAAAGCAGTTACGCACCGCACCCAAAGCGAGGGGATTGACAAGATAAATAAACGGGACGTATTCCTGTTGAAGTTGTTGAATTTCATTGTAGATAACTTTGCGCTTCTCAAAGTCTAATTCTTGGGAACCTTTGACGTATAAATCAGCGATTTTTTTCTCCCAATCTGCCGCTTGCCAGCCTTGAATCGGAGGACTACCCGGTTGAGGTTGTTGGTTAAAAGCGTGGAGATTTCCATCTACATACCAAATATTCGGGGCGTGGGGTTCATTATCGCCGGTAAAACCTAAAATATGTGCCTCCCAATCTAGACTATTACTCAGTTTATCAACTAAATTACTAAAAGCGATCGCTTGAAAATCCACTTGAATTCCTATTGCGGCTAAATCATTTTTAATTTGCGCCCCAATTGCTTCCCTGATTTTATTTCCTGCATTAGTAATTAGGTTAAATCTAACGGGATTATTATCAGCATCGACTAGCAGATTATCACTATTATACTTAAATCCGGCCTCTAATAATAATTCTTTGGCTTTTTCGGGATTATAATCGTAACCTTTCAGGGTTTTATCGTAAAAAGGCGATTGAATAGAAATAAAAGAGTTTTGTTCTTGTCCCAATCCTCGATAGATATCATCAATCATTCTTTGACGATTAATGCCATAGGCAATAGCTTGACGGAAATTTAAGTTATTAAACCACCGGGATTTAATCGGCTCTACTAGGGGTTTTCCGTTGCGTTTGCCTTGGTTGAGATTAAAACTAATAAACTGGGTTCCGTAGGCAGGTCCCCCGTTAAAAATAGTGAAATTTCCTCTTTCTTCTTCGGTTTTTAAGAGGGAGAAAAATTCGGGAGTTACCGCAATAGAATCTAAACTTCCCGAACGAAATTGCAGTAAAGTTGTATCCTGAGATTCAACAATTGCCCAAATTACTGAAGTTATATGGGGTAATTGTTGTCCCTGAGCATCTTTTTTCCAATAGTAAGGGTTATTCTCAAAAATAATTCTTTGTCCCGTTATATATTCTTTTAGTTTATAAGCACCATTAAAAACAATTTTATCGGGAGGAGTATCTAAACCCCAAGTGGAGAGAAATTCTAACCTACCATCGGGGCTTTTTTTCTGAATAGTTTTTTCTAAAGCGTGTTTAGGTAAAATCGGTGAACTGACAGCATCTAAAAAAGGTGCAAAAGCTTCGGGTAGTTTAAATTCGATCCTGCGATTATCTAGTTTAGTGATAACTGGAAATTCTTTTTTTAATCCTATTCTTAAACTATCGCGGTAGTTGTTGGGAATATCAGGATTTAGATATAAGTCTTTATAGGTAAAAACCACATCATCAACGGTTAAGGGTTGACCATCCGACCATTTTAAACCCTCTCTCATAGTAAAAATAATGTTCAAATTATCATCGGAAATTGTCCAAGATTCTGCTAAGACTGGTTCTTTTTTGCCAGTAATGGGATTTTCTGTTAATAGTCCTTCGTAGGTTAAACCAAAAATATTCGGGGATTCGGCCGATAAAACAGCATTAAAGGTTTTGGGGTCACTTAATACCGATATGACCACTTGATTGCGTCTAACTGGATTACCACAAGCAGTTAGGGAAATCAGCAATAAACAAGAAATTAAAAATACCGTTAATCCCCGCCAAAATTTCACCATAATCTTTAATATTTTTCTGTCCGACTATCTAGAAGTAAAGACCTTGTCTTGCTATATACACCGAAACTGACCAAGCTGAAAGCCGCTAGACTGTTTCCTTGCCCCATCAATATAACAGGAAATGAGACAAAAAATCTCGCCTAGGAAAGATTGACAAAGGCGAGAAACCGTGTTTCCATCAAGAATGGGAGATAAAATCTAAGAACGTTGTTCGATCGGTGTATAGGGGACTTCGTGTTGTCCGGTGTAGATTTGGGTAGGACGGAAAATGCGGTTAGCATTTAATTGTTCTTTCCAGTGGGCCAACCAACCAGCCACCCGGGAGATGGCAAAAATCGGGGTAAATAAATCATTGGGGATGCCTAATTTCCGATAAACCAATCCCGAATAGAAATCCACATTAGGATAGATACCTTTTTCGCCGTAGATATCCACCATTGCCTGTTCTAATTCTAGGGCGATATCGTAGTATTCATCGGAACCTAATTCCGCGAATAATTGTTCGGCCAGATTTTGTAAAATCGTCGACCGGGGATCCTTAACTTTATATACCCGGTGTCCAAAACCCATAACTTTTTGTTTGTTGGCGATACATTTTTCCACATAGGGACGAACATTAGCCACCGAACCGATTTCCTCTAACATTAACAATACTTCCTCGTTTGCCCCACCGTGGAGGGGACCGGCGAGAGTTCCCACTGCTGAAGCGATGACACCGTAGGGGTCGGTTAAAGTGGAAGCCGTCACCATAGCCGAAAAAGTCGAGGCATTCATGGTATGTTCAGCGTGGAGAGTCAAACAGACATCGAAAACTTTCGCCGCTAAATCCGTCGGTCTTTTTTCCGTCAACATATAGAGGAAATTGGCCGCATAATCAAGACTATCGTTGGGCTGAATGGGATGATTACCTTTGCGAATCAATTGAAACGCCGCCACCATAGTGGGGATTTTCGCTAATAGCCGCACTACTGCCTGACGGATATATTCGGGATTATCCAAAGCCCGACGGGCATAGTATAACCCTAAAGCCGCCGCCGAAGTTTGTAGCGCATCCATGGGGTGGCCTTTTTCGGGGAAGCATTTCATCATGTCTTCGATACGGTACTTGATGCGTCGATGATAACGGATTTCATCGGCAAATTCGTCCAGTTCCGCCCCCGTGGGCAGAACACCCCAGATAAGGAGATAGGCGGTTTCGAGGAAGGTACTTTTTTCGGCGAGTTCCTCAATCCGAATGCCCCGATACTCTAAGATTCCCTTTTGCCCATCCACAAAGCTGATACTCGATTGGGCGGCGGGAATTCCTTCTAAACCTGGCCGATATTCACAAACTGTCATAGTTCTACCTTTCCGTGGCGAAGATTAAGCCCTAACGCTAACTTACTTGATTTTTCCACCCTTACCGAAATTTTATAGAAATTCTTCGGTTCTGCCTCTCCCGTTCAGGATTGGGGAGAAGTGGACGGAAATTACCCCTATTTAGCGATTGCTTCGTCGATTTAGTCAACCCTGCCCTAGCGCATTTTTTCTGGGCTTACTGTTGCGACTCTAGCTAGAGGACTTGATATTTATCTACTTTCATTGTAGCGAGACTATCTCGATCGATTGAGCCGAGCGATAATTTTTTTAAGTTTCTTCGGGATTAATATTTAACTCCCGCAGTTTTGCCGCCAATCGTTCGGCCCGTTGCCGTTCCGCTTCCGCCCGTTGACTTTCCGTTTCGGCCCGTTGTCGTTCCGTTTCGGCCCGTTGACTTTCCGTTTCGGCCCGTTGACTTTCCGTTTCGGCCCGTTGACTTTCCGTTTCGGCCCGTTGTCGTTCTTCGTTGTAACTGGTGAAAGGTTGACCATCGGGATAATACAAAACTAACTCTGGTTGGGCCAATTGAAAACGAATGCCCAAGCGAGGACTTACCCAATTATCGAGATTTTCTAGACTTTCGAGCCGATTTTCCCGACGAATACAGCCGCCCAAATCATTTTTATCGGGATTATAAATGTAGTATTCTTCCACACCATAACGGTCATAAAACAGCAGTTTTCTGGTCATTTCCGTTGGGGTATTGCCCGGAGAGAGAATTTCAAAAACCACCTGTGGGGGGATATTGTTCTCTTTCCACTGTTGATAGGAACCTCTTTCCCCTTTCGGTCTGCCAAAAGCTACCATGACATCAGGCGCTTGTCGAGTCTTATTATCTCCCTCCACGGGATACCAGAGTAAATCACCGGCGACAAAAACATCGGCATTATTGGCAAATAACCAGTCTAGATTCGATTTAATCGTCGTAATCCAGCGAAATTGTCTTGTATTATCGGCCATCGGTTTACCATCGCTATCGGGATAGACGATTGTGGTTTTCGGGCTGTCGTCCAGTTGTCTAACCATTGCTTAACCCTAAGTAAGTGGTTTCAATTAAATTGAAGATAGATTTTGTCCTTGATCCCCCCTGCCCCCCTTGATAAGGGGGGTGCCGATAGGCGGGGGGATCCTCCTTGATCATGGGGGTGTCTGACAATTTTTAATACCCACCTACTTAGGGTTTGCTGAATAACTGTGAAATACTTATGATATAAGGATTACAGCCATATTAAATTCCCAAAAAGTCAAGAAAAAGGGACAGAAAACGGCTAAAATTGCTAAAATACCCTTGCA
>NZ_SFBV01000313.1:0-11580 GCF_007095585.1 Microcystis sp. M_OC_Ca_00000000_C217Col | reverse complement strand
TAAGACCAGAACAGAGTAAATCTGTTAAGGCAGGTGCGAAAAATCCTTCGGGAAAGAAGCAGAAACCTAAATCGTGAGGTTTGGGAATCACCGTCCGTTTACGGCGGTGAGGATGTCAACTGGGTACTCTGTAGTTGATAGCTAAAAAAAGCCAGTAGTGTTCAGGAAAAACGGGGAGGGTTGAAAAGTGAAATCAAAAGAAAAGGGAATACCGTTAAAACTACCGTCGTCCGAGTCAGGTTTCTCGATGTTAGAAGTGATAATTGCCATTTTAACTATTACCGCTTTCTTAACAGGAACCTTACAGTTAATGGCAGTGAATGCCTTATATAAAGTTCGGGCAGAAAGACAAGCTCAAGCTAACTTTTGGATACAAGAAGATTTCGAGGATGTCAAATTTTTAGCTTCGACTTTAGATAACAAATACATCACCGCAGATGTGTGTACAAATATCAATCAGGGTTATGCCACAGCTTTAAGAAGACAACTAACGGCTATTCCCCCCCCCCACCACCCCTATACCGGCGGAACGATTAGTAGCGGAAAAACCAATTGTCGGTAAAGACTATTCTCTCTTTCAAACTTTTAAGATTGCTGAGCAATTGGCTAATCCCCATCGTCTCCGTATTGATTATCGAGTCGAAGCAACAGATAAAACTGCTAAAGATTACCAAAACCAAGAAGATGTTATTGCCGAAAGTTCTGTCGAGGTGATTCCCGATGCGTCGTTCAACTGTCCATAAAAATCAGGGTTTTACCCTGTTAGAAATTTTGGTAGCTTTGGCAATTGCGGGAATTCTTGCCGCCTTAACTGGACCTAATTTATTAGCTTGGTTAAATAGAAATAAAGTCCAAGAAGCCACCGATGCTATACAATCAGCCCTACAGGATGCTCAAAAACAAGCCATCCGTCTAGGGAGAATTTGCACGATTAATTTTACTGAAGGGACTGGTGCTAATCCCACGGTTTACGAGCAAATAAAGGCCAATGAACCGGGTTGTTTAGTGGCGACTAATACTAATGCGGGTTCCTTAAATCTGCCGCAGGAAGTATTTATGGTGGTGAATAATTTTCCCACCCTGGGCGGCAGTCCGGGGGTGCAGTTTTCCTTTCGGGGTCATGTGCCGCAGGAGCCAAAAAGTAAGCTCCCCCGGTTTGATCCGCCGAAAGATCAAGCGATAATCGTATTATATTCCGCCGCCAATGCCGACGAGCCCTATCCCAACCAAGAAAAAAAGTGTATAGTTATCGCTTCTCTGTTAGGAATAGTTAAACAAGGCACTTATAACGGCGATCCTCTAGATACGCTCAATGCCAATAATTGTAAAATCCGTCTCGATGGAACCGAACCCTAATCAGCTTCTCAAGGCAACACACCCCACTCCTGTGCAGTTAATCACCCGCTGCAGGATCGCAGAATCCAACCCAGTAAGACTCCGATACCACCAAAGCGGACAATTTGCCAAAAAACTTCCCCCAGCAGTCCGCGACGGATTCCTTCCCAGAATAGGCGCTTTAATTCCCCTTCTTTAAGTAAATTGCTTTCTAAAATTACCTCTAATTCTTGAATCTGTTCGCGAATTTGTAACAATTCCTTTTCTAGTTCAGGTAGGGGATTTTCCCGCCATTGGGGTTCTATTTGGCTAAATTGTGCCTCTAGGTCTTTTTTTTGCTGTTCTGCTTCGTTGATCTGTCGATAACGGTCTTTTAATGTTGCGATCGCCGCTTCGACTTCTTCAATCGCTTGGGTAAATTCTGCCGATTCATCGTTAGGGTACGGGTTTTCTTCTAAGGACATGGACTCGATGGTATTTCCTGCGTCTAAACTATAGTTATAGACGATTTTACGGTTTTACGAAACCTTTTGACTATGATTCCATCCCCTGTCTCTTCCTCATCTCAGACTGTTGATGATCTATCTACCCTGGAATTGGCGCGGATTTTGGCGGAACGTTTGGCGATCACACCGATTGACTGGCATCGTCTGAAAGCCAATCGTAATGCTCGGGCCGCCGAACAATTAGGGACGGCTTTGGTGTTTTTATTAGATAATCAGCCAGAAGAAGCACTTCCTCGGCTACAACAGGCTACAGGCTGGCTTGATCGCTCGATTTCTGCTCCTCCCTGTCCTTCTCACGGTCACGGTCATTAATTAAACCAGCGTTCCTGTTTAATTTGTTTACAAAGTTTCAGTTGGGTTCCTTGTTGATTCCAGTGAACTTGGTCGAAGATTTGATATAACATACACAGTCCTCGGCCATTTTCCGCTTCTTCGGGGGGAAAATTGGGACAATCGCAACTACAGCCATGATGGGGACAACCTGGCGTAAATCCACAACCTTCGTCGGTAATTACCCAAGAATACTCGTCTTTACTGCTGGAAAAGTGAACGACCACGGTTTTGCTGGGATCGAGATGATTGCCGTGTTTAGCGGCATTAACTAAAGCTTCTTGCAATCCTAATCTAATTTCTGGTTCTAATTCTTCGGGAATACTAGCGGTCAATAAATCTAAAATCGGACAAAGATACAAGGTGGAAGCGAAACTCATGGTGTTCCAACTTCGTTTGCTTGTTGGCAGTGAAATAGCAATCACGCACTTTACCTCTAGCTTATATTCAATGACTGTTCTCTTACAGAAAGATTAAGGTCTCTTAACCGTCGATCTAGTTGATTGCCATACCTAATGAGTCATGTTTTATCCCTTTTCTGTCTCTGAGATTGATTAGATATTTTTATGATTGATCTACACACCAATCGAGAATCAAGGCCACTTTGAGCGGGTAATTAATCAAAAAAGTAGTTGACTGGAACGGTCTTTAATATGCTATCATCCTTACCCATTGACTTTTCGACCATAAACGGCTAAAGTGTCGGGTTTTTCCTCCTATTTCATCCTACCATATTCGCTGTTTTTTGTCTAAGAAAAGCAGCGCATTCGACGTGGGGAGTTTGGGGAAAGAAATCGGCGGTTTGCACTTCTAGCAGTTGATAATCGCCTGTTTGACAGAGATATTGCAAGTCTCTGGCTAAAGTTGCACTTTGACAACTGATATAAACAATGCGTTGACTTTGCAGCCGTAACAGACTATCGAGGACAGATCGATCGCAACCTTTGCGGGGCGGATCGAGTAGAATAATGTCGGGTTTAACTGTCAGTTGCGGTAAAGTTTTTTCTACTGCCCCCAAAATAAAGGTTGTGTTGGTAATATCATTTAATTGGGCGTTAATCTTGGCTCGATCGAGGGAAAAGCTATAGGATTCTAGTCCAATCACCTCTTTAACCCGTTTAGCGAGGGGTAAAGTAAAAGTACCGATACCACAGTAGGCATCAATGAGAATTTCTTCACCTTTAAGGTCTAATTTCTGACAAATAACCGCAAATAAGGCTTCAGCAGCCTCTGTATTAACCTGAAAAAAGGTATCGGCAGCCAATTGATAGGTTAATCCGGCGAACTTTTCGGTAATATAGTCCCTTCCGGCGATAGTTGTGGTCTGAGCGCCAAAAATAGCATTACCTCGCTCGGGGTGATAATTCACGGTTACACCGACTAAATTGGCGTATTTTGCCAGCCATTGCTGCGCCTGTGCCTCAATTCCCTGTAAATTATTATCGGTACTAATCAGGGTTAATAAAACTTCTCCAGTGTGGCGGCCAATTCTTAGGGATAAATGGCGTAATTGTCCTTGGTGGGTCTTTTCATCGTAAATTGACCAGCCTTGACCCTGAATATCCTGTTTTATCTCTGCTAGAAACGGATTTAAAGCCTGATCTTGAATCGGACATTGATTGAGATTAATCAGATGATGGCTGCCGCGACGATAATAACCTGCTTGCACATTGCCGGTGGGGGAAAATCCGAGGGGATAGGTAGCTTTATTGCGATAAGCGAGGGGAGAATTACCGGTGAGGGGAGGATAAACCAAAGGATCGCTAAAACCGCCAATTCTGGTTAATACCTCTTGTACTTGCTCTTTTTTGACTAGGCGCTGAAATTGGTCCTCGATGTGTTGCCATTGACAGCCACCACATTTATCGGCGACGATGCAGCGGGGCCGGATACGATGGGGAGAAGCTTGTAGAATAGTTTGTAGTTTGCCGATCGCATGACTTTTTTTGATATAGGTGATGCGAGTTTGAATGCGATCGCCAATGACCGTATCCGGCACAAAAATCACCTGTCCTCGGTATTTTCCCACACCTTCGCCCGTATGGTTGAGGTCGGTAATCTCGATCTCGATTAAATCACCTTGTTGCATAGTTAGGGAAACCAGTTTTCATCCAGGGTTTCTTCTGGGGTAATAATGACTTCTCTGGGAATTTCTTGCCTGCTCAATTTCGAGACTATTTGCCTAGCTTTTCCATAACAAGAATCGAAAATTTCGAGGAGATAAGGTTTTAAGCTAGGACTGTCTTCCAGCAGATCGGCAATTTGAACTCGAAAATCAATAATTGCCGCTTCCCACTTATTAGCATTATACTCTCTTTCCGTCTGCAAATAAACTAACTTGAGCAGATGAGCTAATAATTGAATTAACAAACTTTTGAGAGCCTGTCGATTATTTTTTCCTATGCTTCCTAATTCCTCGATCAGATTAGTCCAGTCAACCGAGGCAAAATCCTCCTGTCGTAATTGGTTAACGGTTGTCTCGATCCATAGCTGAAAATCTCGATCGTATAAGCTGATCTTCGAGATCGGTATTTGAGCGGTCATGGGAGGTAAACAGTAAAAACAATCCAACTCTATTCTACAATCAAAAGTTAATTTTTCTAAAATCCTAGATCAGCTTTGGCAATTTTGGCCGCCGCTAATACTTCCTCATCGGGTAATTCTTTCCAGTCGGTCGCACCTATTTCAGCATAGAATTTTTGATCGTAGGCGCGAGTACGAATTACTACCGGCATGGGGACCGCATGACCTAAAACTAAAGCTTGTTGTTTTGAGTCTAATTTCGCTAAAACTGATCGCAAACTTCCCCCTCCAGAAACCCCAGTAAATATGGCTTCGATGTCTTTTTCATCGTTTAATAAACAGGTGATTCTCGTCCCTACCTGAGACATAACTTCGTTATCAATTCCTGAAGGTCTTTGATCGACAATTAAGAGAGTAACAAAGTATTTTCGCATCTCCCTGGCGATAGTTCCAAAGATAGTTTGATGTACCACAGCAGAATCAAGAAATCGATGAGCTTCTTCAATGGTAATTACTAACTGTTGCGGCCGATCAACGGGGTTTTTAGTTTGTAAAAAATATTCAGCTTTTTTAACATAATTAGCATGAATCCGACGGGTGATCATATTGGTGGCTAACATATAGGAAAGCATATTACTTTGGGAGCCAAATTCAATAACAACGTGCTTACCTGCATCTAAAGCTTGTAAAACCTGATCGATATAATTGTGGGGACAAACACTTCTTAAATATTTCAAACTATCTAGACGCATTAATTTTCTCTGGAGGGACATGATTGATCCCGCATGGCCTTGTTTTTCCGTACAGAAGATTTTAATATCCTCGTTACTCATATTTAATAACTGAGTAATCCAAGATTCTCCATACTCGTTATAGAGAATATTGGCATTATCTAAACTAGCTTCCGAGATACCTAATTCCCGACCGATTAAACGAATATCTTCGATTTCAATCTGATTATAACTTAAAAATAATTCCTGCGCTCCTCGTACTCCCCGACGTTTGGTAGAATCGGGATCGAGGGTATAAATTTCCACCTGTCCGGGGAATAATTGACATAATCCTTTCACCGTAGAAACCTCCTTCCCTTCTTTCATCGCTTCCCAACCGTATTCCGAGTGCATATCAAACATGAGGTTAACCCCTGCTTGTTTGCGAATAATGCCCGAAATTAGTAATCTAGTTAAAAAGGATTTTCCCGTCCCGGATTTGCCAAAAACACCGTTACTACGTTCCACAAAGCGATCGAGATTAATACATATTGGCACGTCCATGTCAAGGGGTTGACCAATAGCAAAATTCTTTCTGGTGGGGTCATCTTCCCAACCGAAAACCATGCGAAAATCCTGCTCACAAGCTTCATAAACTTGGCTAAAATGGGCGGGAATAGTTTTAACTGGCAGTAATTCTAAATCGGCGCTAGTTTGGGGTTGAAAAGAGCCTAAAGAAGTGTCAGAAACTGCCGGGGAATTACCTCCAGTCGGAGTAAACATGAGCATGGGAGATAGGTCAATAGTACCATAAGTACCGCTACCCGCTAAAACATCGCGCATAAAACTATCATCGGGATGGGGAGGATTCGCGATAATCCGGGGACTGGAGTTACCCAGGGAGACATCGGTGAGGAGACAGAAAAAACGCGAGCGAGTGCCTTGCACCACTAAAAATTTACCGACGCGCATATCTTCCACGGAAATATCCGGATAAAGACGGATTTCTAAACCTTCACTCAGGGAACCTTGAATAACCGATCCGAGGGGTTGTTCACTCATGCTAACCTTGATTTGTGGCGATGAATTATGAATTATGAATTATGAATGAGGAAGTGTTTTCAGTGATCAGTAAACAGTGATCACTGAACTTAAAACTCAAAACTAATAACTGATAACTGATAACTGATAACTGATAACTGATAACTGATAAAGGGGTTTAAGAAAAAAAATCGTGTTGATCAACGGGAAGCAAGGAAATAGCCAAGGGAGAAGAGAATGCCACTAAAAAAGTGAAGATTAACCGCTATAAACTTGCAGTTACTGACTAGCTGAGGTTGGTCGTGATTTTGGTTAACGTGGTTGACTAATTGCCAAGCGAAAGGGAGACTAAGGAAGATTAAAAGAGTGAGAGGGGGATAAACCTGGAGCAGGACAAAAACTACCGTTAAAACGTAAACGAGAACCGTCACTACGGTTAAAACTTTAGAACCCTTTAAAGTACCTAAACGGACAATAGGTGATTTTTTACCCGCTTTGAGATCATCGGCGACTTGATGGAAATGGGAACAAAAAAGGATGATAGAAGTGGTAATCCCGATAATAATTGAAGCCGCTAGACTAGAGAGAGAAAAAGCACCAGCTTGGGAATAGTAGGCAGCGGCAATCGCTAAGGGTCCAAAAGTAAAGAAACAGATAATTTCACCTAATCCTTGATAACCGAGACGGAAGGGAGGACCTTGATAGGTATAGCCCAAAAAACAGCAGAGGGCGATTAATTCTAGTATAGTCCAATCGCCTCGCCAATAACTAATAGCAAGAATACCAGCAATACCCACTAATAGAAAAAGATTACTCAGCCAGAAAATTAAAGATTTATTGCCAGTTAAATTAACGATCGAATGTGCCTTATTGACATCGATCCCGGTATCGGCATCAAAAACATCATTACTGAGATTTAACCAAGCGAGAATTAAAATAGCTGAGAGGATAAAAGTGGCAAAAATCGGCAGAGAAAATAGACCTGTTTCCTGATAAGCGATCGCTGTTCCCAGAATAATCGGTATAATTGCCACACTATACATTGGTGGTTTAATGGCTGCTAACCAGAGTTTTTGGGGCGAGGGAGTGGTGACAGTATCGGTGGTCATAGTTAGGGTTTGCTGACAAAGTTTTTCCTAGGCGTAGGGTGTGGGGTGTGGGGTTTTACCGATTTTCAGGGGGTCAATTAGCCAATTTTCAGGGAAAAAGTCCTTGAATTTACCCTGACTACTGACGAGCGACTCCTATTTTGATTTTGACCAGAGGTCTGATCATACCTGGGTTTTAAGGATATTTTACTCAAAAATAGAGATAAATAGACTAAAACCGGGTAAGACATCCTCTCCGTTTAAATTAGCGGGTAGTTCCATAATTTCTACGGGTTGCTGAGGACGATAAATTTCCACTTGTTGTTGTTGAGGATTAACTAGCCAACCTAATCGCAAACCACTGTGGAGATATTCCCGCATTTTAGCTTGAATTTCCGGGAGGGAATCGCTACGGGAGCGCAGTTCAATGACGAAATCGGGACAAATAGGCGGAAATTTCTCCTGTTCTTCTCGACTCAGAGCTTGCCAACGAGTTAAACTCACCCAAGCGGCATCGGGAGCGCGATCTCCGCCTTTCGGTAAACGAAAAATCGTCGCCGAACTAAAGACTTTACCCAATCGGGTTTGACGGTTCCAGATACCTAAGTCAATGATAAAATCGGCTTCTCGGTTGCCGCTAATTCCCCCAACAGGTGGCATCACAATTAATTCTCCTTGAACGTTTCTTTCCAGTTGCCAATCTGGGTTAACTTGACAGAGACGGTAAAACTGCTCATCGCTGAGATTGACTGTATCTAAGTTTAAAATCACTGCTGCCATAGCTATATTTCGCCCTAGAAAACACTCTAGTCTTAATTATAGTTAATTAGATTCCCCGCCAGATTGCGATCGCACCGTCTCGATCTCCAGTGACTAACCAACGACCATCTCGACTGGCAACCATTCTTAAGATGACGTTTCCCTTGAGAGTATTCAAGTGCCGACGGGTATTAACATCCCAAAATTTGACAGTTCCATCCCCGGAAGTGCTGGCCAAAACTTTACCCCCATCCAGCAGGGCCATATCGGTAACAGCGTCGTTATGGGCGAGAATAGTAGTGGTGCCGATGCCGCTTTTCACTTGCCAACCGCGGATCGAACCGTCTTGACTAGCAGTACCGGCGGTATTACCATCCTTGGAAAAAAGCACCCGATAAACGGGGAATAAATTCCCCGCATAGGCCCGAATAAAGCGACCGGTACTCACTTTCCACAGTTTAACGAAACCATCGTAATCGGCGCTGACAATTCCTTTACCATCGGGACTAAATGCGATCGCCTGAATCGGATGATTATGACCGCGCAGGGTTTTTAACAGTGTACCCGTCTGAAAATCCCAGAGTTTAACTGTACGATCCCAGCTACCCGTGGCCAAAATTTTGCCATCGGGAGAAATAGCGGCATCAGTAACGAGAAAAGCATGGCCAGGATAGGTCATTTCTAATTTTCCCGTGCGCGTATTCCAGCGTTGCACTTTTCCCCCCGCATCGGCAGTTACGAAACTCTTGCCATCGGGACTAAATTGGATAGCGTTAACAGTATCTCCTAGTTGCCAAGTCCTGAGAGGTTTTTGGGTTTTTAGGTCCCATTCCCTAACAGTGCCGTCAAAACTACCACTCAGCAGCAGGGAGTTATCGGGACTAATGGCCAAAGCATAGATGGGATCCTGATCGGCTTTTAAAATAGTAACCCGTTCGACCATCTGCCAAGGAACGATTTCTGCTAGGGGAGACGCTTGCGGGGTGGTGGTTTTCTCTTTTTCCCGATTGACTGCACAACCACCGGATAGCAACAGCAGTAATAATAAAGATAATGTCGGTTGATAAAGGGTTATTTTCATAGAATTTTGCCGTTGTCAAAATCATCTTAAACTACTTTAAACTTGAAGGGGTAGAATTTGAATAGAATAACGACAACGAGGAACAAGATAAATGACAAATTCTTGATTGGTTGTCTTGGCTTCTTCTAGAACATTCTGTAAATTTTCACCGTGAGCAATGACTCCTTTTTCATTATAGGCAATGTATTGATTTTTATATAAATCAATCACGGTGTCACGATTTTTGTTTAACCAACGTAAGTAGGTAGGCGTTAAAAGTTGTCAGATGCCCCCCTTATTAAGGGGGGATTAAAGGGGGGACTAAGGGGGGATCGGCACCCCCCTTATCAAGGGGGATCCCCCCGCCTTCGGCTTCCCCCCTTATCAAGGGGGATCCCCCCGCCTTCGGCTTCCCCCCTTATCAAGGGGGATCCCCCCGCCTTCGGCTTCCCCCCTTATCAAGGGGGGCTAGGGGGGATCGAACCTAAAATCCATTTTAAATTTAATTATAACCAGCTACTTAACATTTTTTGGGCTTGTTCTTGAGAGATTGAGTCTGTCATAATCTTTCTAAGGAGAGACGGTTTTGATTAAAATAAAAGCATCGCTAATCAGTTTATTTTTGTTAATTATAGCTTCTAGTTGCTCCGATTGATAACAAGCTGCTTCGACTTCTAGAGGAGCGGCATCCAAAGCATTAAGATAAGCATCGTTTAAAGTGTCTGTTAATTCCTCATCACTTAAATAATATCCTGCTGCTTTTCGGCGTTTATTGTGGCGTTGAATTTCTCTAACGCTATTGCGAATGGAGACATCCCAAGAACGAGTGGTTCGGTTTTCTGCCTGTTGTTTAATTAAATGAAGTAATAAGATAACAGCATAACTACGAATGGTGCTAATAATCCCATTTTTGCCCATATCTTCAAGTTCTTCTACAATCGCCAGTGAACCTTTAATATCACCTTTTAAGAGTAAAGCTTTTAATTCTAAAAGTTCTTCCATAATCCAATTTCTTCCCCCAAATACCCCTTAATTATATCTGGCCACAAGTCTCTCGGATATCCCAGGTTTATTGGGTAAAATGTATTCTAAGATACATTCTTGCGGGCGAGTGAGTGGAACCAACCACAGAGACACAAAGGACACAAAGATCGATCGCTACTATATAAGCAAAAATTGTCACACAAAGTCGAGAAGAGCCAAAAAGTTAATCTATTTTATAAGCTTTTCTCTGCTATGATGAGGCCGTTCTTGTAAAAGTCGAGTTTTTAGTCATGACGCAAAAATTAGCAAAACTAATTGATTTTCGGGGGGGGGTAAGCATAGCTTATTAAAGCTCTCAATTGCTTCCTCTGTCCTTGGTGTAAGTGCTTTGATAGTCACCCCTGTACAAGCAGCAAATTTGGTTCAAAATGGCAGTTTTGAGAACGGTGCAAACCCTGGTCTTTTTCAAACACTTGATGCTGTTTCCACGGTAATTACAGGATGGACGGTTAGCCAAGGATCAATTGATTATATAGGTACAGTATGGCAAGCTTCTAATGGTTCTAGAAGTCTGGATTTATCTGGAGGGAATGCTGGTCGAATTCAGCAAACCTTTAACACAACTGTCGGTGGGACTTATCGGGTGACTTTTGATCTGGCGGGTAATCCCAACGCAAGTCCTACTATTAAAGAGATGAGAGTGAGTGCAGGAGGAAGTTCTGCTGACTTTTCTTTTGACACAACAGGAAAAAGCCGTTCAAACATGGGATGGGTATCAAATTCTTGGGATTTTACTGCTAACAGTACAACCACTACCCTTGAGTTTATCAGTTTAAGTAATAGCTTTGCTGGTCCTGTGTTGGATAATGTCTCAGTGATAGCTGTTCCCGAACCTTCATCAATGCTAGGATTATTGAGTTTAGGAGTATTAGGAATTAGTTCTGCTTTAAAACGTCAATCTTAATCTATTTTTATCTTTTTAACCCATCTAAACTAGGTGGGTTAAATTGAATATTCAGATAGGCTTAAAATCGGTGAATAATTTGAATTTTGCGGCACATTTTTAATAATATGCTAGGATAGTATTGATGTTTTAGGAGGTAACAACCTATGCAGTTAGAAGATTAGAACTCTTGCAAATTAATTATATGTTATAATGATGGGTTAACTAATTTTCCCCAAAAAATTAGTTAACCAGTACATTCGTCCTGAATGAAAACTTGAAGTTTAACTTTTAACTCAAA
>NZ_SFBV01000312.1:0-9758 GCF_007095585.1 Microcystis sp. M_OC_Ca_00000000_C217Col | reverse complement strand
TTAACCCATGGTGTCTCTTCAGTTGTCAGTGAACAGTTATCAGTTAACAGTGGGGGAAAAACTGATAACTGGTAACTGTTAACTGTTAACTGTTATTGGTGAGTATCTTGTTGAAAAATGTAGCGGGGGCATTCATCCGACATTTTCGGTAATAGTTTCCTATAATCAGGGTTTTATCTCTAGTGGGACTTAGACAAAAAACAAATCGAGAAAAGCCTCAACTCCAATCCCCGCTTGGGATTTACTTCGAGAAGCCCAAAATCGCTGAAACCCAGATATATCAAGGAAAATCATCAATCGAGGTTAACCCTTTGTCCCGTAATGGTTTGAGCCTTTTTTGCTGACCGAAAACGCCTAAGTCCCACTAGAAAAGTCCCTGTTTACTTAATAAAGAAACTTGGACAAATTTATATAATAATGCTTGGTAGTGAAGCTTCTCAATAATTGATTCCCCATGACTTGGTTATATAAAACCCCCGGTATTCCCGATGAATTGTTTGAACGTTTGCCTGGGATTCCCTTGAGTAAACGCGAGGTGAGATTATTGATGATTTCCGCTTTGAGGTTAGGTGATGGGGGGGTTTTCTGGGATATCGGGGCGGGAACCGGCACTATTCCCGTTGAAATTGGCTTATTATGCCCCAATAGTCCGATTATTGCCATTGAAAGGGATGAAGAAGTGGCGAGTTTAATCCGCCGTAATTGCGATCGCTTCGGGGTAAAAAATGTTACAGTTTTTGAAGGCAGCGCGCCCGATTGTCTGCCCAATATATCCCTAGCACCCGATCGCGTCTGTATCGAGGGCGGCAAACCGATTAAATCGGTTCTGCAAGAAGTGTGGCAATACCTGAAACCCAACGGCCGCATCGTGGCTACGGCCAATAATTTAGAAACCCTCTATCAATTTTCCGAAGGCTTTTCTAATTTACAGGCGCGTAATATCGAGATTGTCCAAGCGGCAGTAAATCGCCTAGAAACTAGGGGTATTCACCAAGTTTTTGCCGCCGTTGATCCCATGTTCATCCTGAGTGGCGATAAACTTTAATTGGGGATAACCTTCCATAAAGTTTTCTTAATCTATATAATTATGACAATGCCGCCTAACTTCTCTGGATTAACCATGCCTTGGCCACGCATTGTCAGCGCTATTTTTGCCATTGCCTTCGCACTGGGAATTATTATCGTTGGGGGTTGGTATTTCACCCTCGGCATCGGTGTTATCGTCTTTTTGGGACAATTAGAGTATTTTCGCTTAGTTCGCGCCAAAGGCATTGAACCGGCCGCTAAAACCACTCTCGTAGTTTCACAATTACTACTGCTGACGGCAACTATGGCGGCCCCCCTCACCGATGCCATGTTTCCCCTGGCTGGGGCGTTAATTTGCTTTTATCTGCTCTTTCAGCCAAAAATGGCGACAATTGCCGACATTTCCACCTCAATTCTCGGTCTGTTTTACGGTGGTTACTTACCCAGTTATTGGATTCGTTTACGGGTCGGTTTTTCCCCCGAAAGTAGTCCCGTGGCCATGGCCAGTAACTTACCCCTGATGGGATATTGGCCGGAATCGTGGATGGAACCGAAATTATTCCCCGCTGCTTTGACGGTGACTTTTCTGGCCTTCGGTTGCATTTGGGCCGCCGATATCGGAGCTTATATCATGGGAAAATGGTTAGGGAAAACCAGTTTATCGCTGATTAGTCCCAAAAAAACCGTGGAAGGTTCCTTTTTTGGCATTTTAGGCAGTATAGCGGTGGCCGAGTTGGGTGCTTGGTATTTAGATTGGCCCTATTGGCAGCTGACGGGCTTAATTTTGGGCTTATTAATTGGTATTGTCAGTTTATTGGGCGATTTGACCGAATCGATGATGAAACGCGATGCCGGGGTCAAGGATTCCGGGCAGTTAATCCCTGGTCACGGTGGCATACTCGACCGCACTGATAGTTATGTCTTCACTGCTCCCCTAGTATATTATTTCGTCACTTTACTGCTGCCCTTGTTGCGTTAGTAATTTGTTTCTTCTCCAGTCCCCGCGCTTTTGGCAGTTCTCCAGTGCTAAATTAAAGACTAAACCCAAATTTGCGATTATGTCAGCAGTCGTCCATCCCCGGGGTAAAGTTTATCTTCTCGGTGCGGGAATCGGTCAGAGCATTTTTCTCACCCTGCAAGCGCGAGCAATTTTAGCCACGGCCGAGGTTTTGCTGTATGATGCCCTAGTGGATAGTCAAATCTTCTCCCTAGTGCCGAAAACCTGTGTTTTAGTGGATGTGGGCAAACGGGGGGGACAACCCGGGGCCGAGCAGAATCAGATTAATCGGATACTGGTTAATTATTGTCAAGAGGGAAAACGAGTTATTCGGCTTAAAAGTGGCGATCCGGGGGTTTTTGGGCGAGTATATCCTGAAATGTTAGCCTTAAAGCAGGCTGGCTGTGATTTTGAACTGATAACCGGTATTTCCTCCGCTTTGGCCGCTCCTTTATTGGCTGGAATTCCCCTGACCGAAAAGGATATTAGTCGCTGTTTTGCGGTCTTGAGCGCTCACGAGCCCGAGTCTCTCGATTGGTCAGCTTTAGGGAAAATTGATACACTGGTACTATTGATGGCTGGTCAGTCTTTAGGGCAAATTATCGAGAAATTATGCCAAAATGGGCGAAATATTCACGACTCGATCGCTATTATCCGTCAGGCGGGACGCAAGGAGCAACAAATTTGGCGCGGCACTTTAGAAAATATTCTCGCTCAAACCGCCGGGGTGTCCCTCTCACCCTCTATTATGGTCATTGGTCAAGTTGTGGATCTGGCGATTATGTCCTCTCCCCCACCCCTAGGCGGTAAAACAATTGTTATTACCCGTGCCGCCGAGCAAACGAGTCAATTTAGCGAAATTTTGCAAAATCAAGGCGCAGAAGTCCTAGAAATGCCCGCTTTAGAGATTCGTCCCCCCGACAGTTGGCAAGGTTTAGACGATGCCATCGCTCAGTTAAAAGAGTTTGATTGGCTGATTTTAACTTCTGCCAATGCTGTTAATTTTTTCTTTGATCGCTTGACATTTTGGGGAAAAGATGCTAGGGCTTTAGCGACCGTAAAAATCGCCGTGGTGGGCAAAAAAACCCGCCAAGTTTTACACTCACGGGGATTAAAAGCGGATTTTATCCCGGGGGATTTTGTCGCCGATGCTTTGGTAAACGAGTTTCCCGACCCGATTAGGGGGCAAAAATTCCTCTTTCCTCGCGTGGAAACGGGAGGGAGGGAGATATTAGTTAAGGAATTAACGGCCAAAGCTGGTCAGGTGACGGAAGTGGCCGCATATTATTCCGGATGTCCCGCACGCATGGATAGTCAGATATGGGAAGCGTTTCGAGACGGGAAAGTCGATATAGTCACCTTTGCTAGTTCCAAAACCGTCCAGAATTTTTATCGGTTATTGCTGCAAGAAACGGCAGAATTATCAGTTAATTCCCTCTTAGAAAAAGTTTGTCTGGCTTCTATCGGTCCGCAAACTTCAAAAACCTGTCAAGAGTTATTTGGTCGTGTTGATATCGAGGCGCAAGAATACACCCTAGAAGGGTTGACTAGCGCTTTAATCGAGTCGAGTAAGACCTGATATCCTCGCCACCGTAAAACAGACGGCGATTCCCAAACCTGACAATAAACAAAGCCATAAAAATCTAGGAATCTCCCCATGAGTAACCCTATTATCATTGAAACTGACTTAAAAGATATTCTCGCTAAACTTGACAATCGGTTAGAGCGAATCGAAACAAAACTAGAAATATTACCGAAAATAGAGGCCGAAGTTTCCCAACTCAAAGAAGATGTCAGAAACCTGAAGGGAATCGAAACAAAACTAGAAGTATTGCCGAAAATAGAGGGCGAAGTTTCCCAACTCAAAGAAGATGTCAGAAACCTGAAGGGAATCGAAACAAAACTAGAAGTATTGCCGAAAATAGAGACCGAAGTTTCCCAACTCAAAGAAGATGTCAAAGACTTGAAAGAAAGGGCAACGGCTCAAATATGGGCTTTGATAGTCACTGTTATCGGTGCAACTGTTGCAGCAATTATCAAATTCGGTTTTCTGACTAAAACTTAAAGGCTCTTCGTTACTTGGTATGGTTCGATAGGGGGGCATAAATCGACTAAATCCTTATCTGGTAAGAGACTTAATTGATTAGTTCGCTCTAGATAAGAAACAATTGACAAAAATCGCTAAATGCCTTTCTATATAAGGGTTACATCCCTTATAACCCCCGTCCATTGCATAACACAAACCGAAGAGCCAACTTAAATCATCATTAAAAACTAAGTTGGAACTAGACAAGTTCCAACCAGTAACAAAAAATTGACCTTGAATATTAACGACGGATTGGTGCCATCGCACCGTCGGCAGCAGCGCGAAAAGGTTCCACTGCCTCGCTATAATCGATCGGTAGAATAGCCACCACGTTATCGTGAGGACGGGGAATAATTACCCAGGTTTCTAAAGCTGCCCCCTCGGTTTTATTGACGGCTTCAATGCCGGCAGCCATAGCGGTTTTTACCTCCTGTACATCCCCACGAATATTGAGGGTAAAACGGGCGCTTCCTGCCCTTAAATAACCAACAATCGTGATCCGTCCTGCTTTTACCATCGCATCGGCGGCCGCTAGAATACCGGGGAAACCTTTGGTCTCGATCGATCCCACCGCGGGTTGGGCTGTCATAAATTAACTCCTAATAACAAAAATCAGATAAGTTCAATTGATAGAATCCAATCTATTTTCCAGTCTTTAACTATAGTCTAGTTTGGGGCCAATCCCTAGGGAAATTAACTGCGAAAACGGTCCGACTTAGCCGTATGCTGCACTGGTAAAACCGCCAGTACATTTTCTGGAGGATTCGGTACGATGTAATGACTGACCACATTACCACCAAAAGCGGTCATCGCCGCCGCTAATCCTGCCTCTACTGCTGGTTTAACCTCGGAAATCGGACCGCGAATCGCCACTAAAAATTCGCCCCTTTCCGCTAGATCAAAATAAACTAGGGTGACTCGTCCCCCTTTAACCATGGCATCCGCCGCCGCTAAAACGGGGGGAAAACCCAACGTTTGAATGACTCCGACCGCCTCGGGCATTTTTCCTGATCTCCTGCGAAAGCAATTTTACATTATACCCCGAACCTGTTTTGATATTTTCTTCTGGAAATCCTCGACCGATCGAGCCTGTTTTTTCTCTAAATACTGTTGATGGGACTGATCGGCCCGATAATAATCTCCTGCGGGTTCGATCAAAGTAACGATATCCTGCTGGAACTTTCCCGATAGTTGTAGTTGACCCTTGGAAGCGGTGGCGATTAACTTTTGTTCCGGGGTGTGATAAAAAATAATCGATCGATATTGTTCTCCCCGGTCCGGTCCTTGGCGATTTAACTGAGTCGGATCGTGAATTGACCAAAAAACGGCTAATAACGCCTCGTAGCTTATCTCTTGGGGATTATAGGCAATTTGTGCCACTTCCGCATGACCGGTAATTCGCGATAACACATCGAGATAACTAGGATTGGGGAAATGTCCCCCCATATAACCCACAGAAGTCGCTAAAACCCCCGATAAACGCCGAAATGCGTCCTCGGTTTTCCAAAAACAACCGGCCCCAAAGGTGGCTTTTTCGCCGCTATTCATTTCTCCTCACATCCTTGGCAAATTCCAGAACTGCTTTTGTAATTGTCTCGCTTAAATTAGCATAAACTTTGGCAAAAGGGGGAGCTTTTTCGGTTAATCCTAGAATATCCGCCGTTACTAACACCTGACCATCACAATCTTCCCCCGCACCGATACCAATCGTCGGGATAGTCAATTTATCGGTGATAGTAGCGGCTAAATTGGCGGGAATATGTTCCAAAACCAGGGCAAATACTCCCGCTTTCTCCAAGGCTAAAGCTTCCTCGATTAATCTTTGTGCATCCGATGGGGTTTTTCCCTGCTGACGGTATCCTAAGCGATGCACCGACTGGGGAGTTAATCCGATATGACCCATAACAGGGATGCCTATCTCGGTTAAACGGCTAATAGTCTCGATCATAGCGGGATAACCTCCCTCTAATTTTACCCCTTGCACTCCCGCTTCCTTTAACATCCTTCCCGCCGAGTGAATTGCCTGACTGACACTTTCCTGATAGCTGAGAAAAGGCAAATCACAGACAACTAAAGCTTGTTTTACCCCGCGAGACACGGCCGCCGCGTGGTGAATCATCGCCTCGAGGGTGATCGGTAAAGTGGTAGGATAGCCCAAAGCGGTCATAGCCAAGGAATCACCTACCAAGATAATATCAATTCCTGCTCGATCGAGCAGTCGCGCGATCGGATAATCCCAAGCTGTGAGGGTGACAATCGCGCGTTTTTGCTGTTTCCACTCGATTAATTTGCTGGTGGTGACTGCCATTATTTATTCACTGCGGACAGCTTCGAGGATACGGGAAAAATAGAAACGAGTGCTAGTCATACTCGTCCGTTCGATTTTAAAGCCATTTTCGTTGAGAGCGGCGATAATAGTTTTTTCCTTGTGTTGATAAGCGCGAGTGGTTTTACTCGGACCTGGGAAAAATTGACCAATTTTCTTGAGAATGGTTAATAAACAGGTTTTAGGAGCAAAACTGAGGATTAAACGGGATTGAGCTAGGGATCCCAGGTGTTTAATCATTCCTAATGCTTCTTCTGTGGGATAGTGAATGAGAACATCAAGACAGATGACTGTGTGATATTGGCCGGTTAATGCTTCTAAATCTTGAACGGCAAAGGTGAGTTTACCGGTATCTGCTAACTCTTTGGCTGCTCTTTCCTTGGCTTCTGTCACCATTTTCTCAGAAATATCACTGGCGAAAATAGTTGCGCCCGCTTTAGCAAGGGGAATACTAAGACTACCGACTCCACAACCGGCATCACAGATCGAGAGTTCGGGCAAATTGTCATCACTTTCTAACCAACCGATAACAGTATCGATCGTCTGTTGATGACCGATGCGAATATCTTTTTGTACTTTGTTAACTTCGCCATCCCCATAAATCCGGCGCCAGCGATCGAATCCCGTGGCGTTAAAATAGTCCTTGACTATGGCTTTATCGTCTAATGTGTTGGTCATAACGAAATCTAAACGAGCGGAGATGGTTATTAGTTTATCGTACCGTGAAAGCTCTCAACCGTTGCCGCTGATAGCTGACTCCTGACTGCTAAGGAGAGGACCGGGAGCGATTGCAACTCTGTGGAAAAGCTTAATTTGTTTTCCGCTTCACCGTTAGTTAACCTAAAGTGAATATCATGTAATCGTCCCAAGATCGATTAGTAAGGGTTCCATGTCAATTATCACCCATAGAACTAAGATCGTAGCCACGATCGGCCCTGCCAGTAATTCGCCAGAAGTCCTCAAGGAAATGATCGGTGCGGGGATGAATGTAGCGCGGCTAAACTTTTCCCACGGTAGCTACGAGGATCATGCGAGAGTTGTTAGCCTTTTACGGCAAATTTCTCAAGAATTAGACAATCCTATCACTCTCTTGCAAGATTTACAAGGGCCAAAAATTCGCGTTGGTAATCTCCCCAATGGTTCGATTACCATCAACGACGGCGATTATCTCACCCTTGTCCCCATGGATGAGTATCGGGGAGAAGCGAACACCGTTTCGATCGATTATCCCTATCTGGCCGAGGAAGCCAAGTTAGGTGAGCAAATTCTCCTTGATGATGGCTTATTAGAGCTAAAAATCGTTGAAATTAACGGAAAAAACCTAAAATGTCAAGTGTTGGAAGGAGGGATTCTCAAGAGTCGCAAGGGAGTTAATCTACCCCGTCTCAATTTGCGTTTACCTTCCATGACCGAAAAAGACAAACAAGACCTAGAATTTGGTCTTTCTCAGGGGGTTGATTGGGTTTCCCTCAGTTTTGTTCGTAAAGGAGAAGATATCAAAGCGATTAAGGCATTTTTAGCCGAGAGAAATCATGGGGATGTGCCAGTGATGGCTAAAATTGAAAAACCGCAAGCGATCGAAAATTTAGAGTCAATTGTCGAGGAATGTGACGGCATTATGGTGGCCCGGGGCGATTTGGGGGTAGAATTAAGTCCCGAAAAAGTCCCCATGTTGCAAAAACGCATTATCAAACTCTGCAACATGAAAACTATTCCCGTCATCACTGCCACCCAGATGTTAGAAAGCATGATTCACAATCCCCGACCGACTCGGGCCGAGGCCAGTGATGTGGCTAATGCAATTATCGATGGAACCGATGCGGTGATGTTATCGGGGGAATCAGCAGTGGGAGATTTTCCCGTCAAAGCGGTGGCTATGTTGGCCAAAATCGCCCATGATGTGGAAGCGGATGTGAAGTTTGATAATGTTCCCCCCAATCAGTCCGATGAAACTCACGCTCTCAGTGAGGCTTTAGTGGCGATCGATCAAACCCTTGATCTCCGTTATATTGTTACTTTTACCACCTCTGGCTACACTTCGCTACTGGCTTCTAAGGAACGTCCCTCAGTTCCTGTGATTGCCATGACTCCCAACAAACGCGTCTATCACCGTCTCAATCTAGTCTGGGGTGTGATCCCGATTCTTCTTGATCATCAGGTGTCCGTCTTTGAGGATGTGTTAAAGCAAACGGAATCAATTCTAATTCAGAAAAATCTAGCGCAATCGGGCGATAAAATCCTGATTATGGCGGGAATTCCCATGCAGAAAACTAAAGGCACCAATTTCCTCAAAATTCACACCATTTCGTAAGTTCTAGGAGTCGGGAGTCAGGGGACAGAAGATAGGAGACAGGAGATTATTTCTATTTATTCTCCCCACACCCCACACCCCACACCCCACACCCCACACCCCACACCCCACACCCCACACCCCACTTCCCCACTTCCCCACTTCCCCACTTCCCAAGAAAACTCATGTCAAAACTTGTATTAATTCGTCACGGCCAAAGTCTTTGGAATGCGGCCAATAAATTCACTGGATGGGTCGATGTTCCCTTAAGTGAACGCGGTCGTGCGGAAGCGATGATCGCTGCCTGTAAACTGAAAGAAGCCAATATCACGATCGATGTTTGTTTTACCAGTCTCCTAATTCGCACTATGGAAACGGCAATAATTTGTCTGACTGAGTGTGATGAAATTCGCGCCGGTAAAATCCCTATTTTTAAACACGATAGCGATGATCCTGATTGGCACGGCTGGGATCGGTACGATGGTGATCCCAGTCAGGAAATTCCGATTTTTCCCAGTCAGGCCATCGACGAACGCTATTATGGTGATTTACAGGGTTTAAATAAAGCCGAAACTGCCACTAAATTCGGAGAGGCACAGGTTAAGGAATGGCGTAGATCCTATTTTACCCGTCCTCCCGGAGGTGAAAGTTTAGAGGATACCGTCGCCCGGGTTGCACCCTTTTTTCAGAGTCGTATTCTCTCCCATATCCGACAGGGTGATAATGTCTTGGTGGCAGCCCACGGTAATTCCTTGCGGGCAATGATTATGACCTTAAAAAATCTTAGCCCAGAAGAAGTCCCCAGTTTGGAGTTAATCACGGGAGTTCCAATTGTCTATGATCTCGATGAGACGGGAAAAATTATCAGTAAGCAAATTCTGCCCTGATTTTTCCGTCTTCTTCCAGACGCGCGAGGTCATCGGAAATTTTGGGTCTGAAACCCCGCCGTTCTAGGTTGGCTTTACGTTAGAATTAAAAGGCCAGTCTCGAAAACCAAGTGGACGGCGCAGCACCTTGAAAACTCGGCTTAGGG